>JAIPIM010000112.1 GCA_021734725.1 Minisyncoccota bacterium
CGCGCGAAACCTATATCGCAAACGTCTTTCTCTCTGTATAACACGGTGGTTGTACATCGGTTCATAACATAGCGGTCTCCTGTCAGAGGAACAACCGGAAGCAAGCAGGCTGTCGGACTTATCACCTCGAATCTGATGGATTCGAGCCACTTCATCCGACAGCCTGATATCGCTGAAAAGCCGGAATCCGTCTTTTTCAGCGGACGGTTGGCGAGATTACCGTCACAAAAAAGCGGTCACACTGCCCCCAATTCAAGACGGTCGATTCGGTCTTTGGGTCTTTGCGACGCGCGATATGATTCTCCGGGAGCCAGTCCCGAAGATCGGGGGGGCATAATAGACTCTTGCGAAATAGCCTTCGCGCGAGTCGTTCGTGGTTCGTGGTGCTTCGTTCTCAGTTCAAAACCACGCACTAAGAACCAAGAACAAGAATTGCGAAAAACGACATTTCGCAATTCCCTAGGGGCATACGCATGGGAGACTGTCTGTCTATAGTGATAAATCGTATGGTCATAAAATGTACAAGAATACGGGTTAATTTTTTATTAGTGAACCCCTGAAATGTTTGTAAAGCATTTGCTTATGCGATATGTTAGTGGCTTGAATGTTACAGTAAGGATTTTATTTGTTGTCGAAGCGGCGGGGGATGGGGGCGTAAATAATTTTTGGAATGGGGTCTTGATTTCACGGTTCCGCCGGTTTATGGTTTTTGGTAGAGGACAGAGCGGTGGAGCTGTACGTAAAGTTTATAAGTCAGCATCTACGTTAGGAGGGGGTCATGGAGTACACGCTAGACCAACTTCTCGAACTGGTTCATGAAACAGGTGCGTCGGATCTCATACTTTCCGTGGGTGCCGTGCCCCAGGTTCGAGTGAACGGATTATTGCAGCCAGCTGGCGAGAAGGATTTGACTGCTGGCGATACGGAGGCGCTTGTTTACAGCGCGCTTACCGACGAGCAGATGGAAAAGCTCCACGTTGAGCGCAGCTTGGACTTTTCGCGTGAATTTGAAGGTTTGGCACGGTTCCGGTTCAATGTTTTTTTCCAGAAGGACTGCCTTGCCTTGGCGGCCCGCATCATACCGTTTGACATTCCCGGCTTTGAAGAGCTCGGACTTCCGCCCATTGTTCGCGACTTTGCCATGCGTCCGAACGGACTGGTGTTGATTACCGGTCCGGCGGGCAGTGGTAAGTCGACGACGCAGGCGGCGATGATAGATTACATCAACAACCACCGCCAGTATCACATTGTATCCATTGAAGATCCGATTGAGTATTTGCACTTTCACAAGCATTGTATTATCGATCAGCGCGAGATTGGCACCGATGCCCGGTCGTTTTCGGAAGCGCTGCGCTGTGTTTTTCGCCAAACACCAGACGTCATCATGGTCGGGGAGATGCGTGATTTAGAGACGGTAGAACTGGCGATGACGTTGGCTGAAACGGGGCATTTGATTCTGGGCACTCTGCACACCCAGGACACGACACATTCGATTAACCGGGTGGCGGATTTGTTCCCGCATTCTCAACAGGAACAGGTCTATGCTCAGTTGTCGTTGGTATTGCAAGGGGTGATTTCGCAGCAGCTTATAATAACCAAGGATGGTCAGCGTCGCGTTTTGGCGACCGAGGTCTTAAATTCCAATGATGCGATTCGTAATCTTATACGCGAGACGGAAGTTCAGCAGATTTATTCAATACTCCAGGCTGGACGCGCTGAAGGTATGCATACGATGAATGAGGCTCTGCTCGAGTTATGTGCGTCCGATCTGATAGAAATCGAGCTGGCCTTGCGTCGCTCGCCGAGGCCTAAAGAATTGTACAACATGTTGGAGTATCGGCAGCTGGCCACGACCGCTTGAGAGAGCGTTCGATCTCAGGTGCTGTGGAGATTTTATGCGACAGGCTTCTCTTTTATTGGGCGAGATACTGATTGAAACCGGAGACCTTACCGCCGAGGATCTCGAGCGGGCGTTGGCGTCTCAGGACGGTTCCAATCGGATGCTCGGCGATATCCTCGTGGACATGGGGCTGGCGACAGAGGAACAGGTGGCCCGGGCGCTGGCTGTTCAGTTGAACATACCCTTTTTCGAACCGGATGATGACTTTCGGCTGGAGCGTGAGGAAGTGGAATTAATTCCTGAGGCGCTGGCTCGCAAGTATTCTCTCATTCCGGTAAAGAAAACATCGGAACCGATCTTGACGATTGTGATGCGGGACCCCATTGATCTTGAGGCCATCGATGCGATACGGTCGTTAACTACTTTGCGGGTTCGCAAGGCAGTAAGTACGTGGTCCTGGATCAAGAGAATGATCGACAAGTTCTATAGTGAGGAAGCCTATGTCGAACGGAGTTTGCAGGACGTTTCTCAAGAGCTTGCGATGGACCAGGTGGACGAAGGTTTCGTAGAACCGTTGGCGGACGCTGAGCAGCTTCGTGTTCTGGCCAATGATGCGCCGGTGGTACGTTTTGTGAATCTTTTGTTCATGGAGGCGGTAAGGGACCGTGCGAGTGACATACATATAGAACCGGAAGAGCGTAAAGTTCGTGTGCGTCTTCGTGTCGATGGAAGATTGCGCGAGACTACGCCGCCGCCCAAGAATTTACATCAGGCCATTGTGACGCGGATCAAAATACTATCCAACATGGATATTGCGGAACGACGCCTTCCCTTGGATGGGCGCCTGAAATTTAAAGTTCAGGACCGGATTATCGATGTTCGTGTGTCGTCAATGCCCGAAGTATACGGTGAGAAAGTGGTGATGCGCATCTTGGATCGGGCCGCCATGATGAGTAGTATGGGTGACATCGGAATGGAAGACGATATGCTGCGGCGTTTCAAGGCCATTTTACGTATGCCTAACGGCATTATTCTGTTGACGGGGCCGACGGGCAGCGGTAAAACGTCGACGCTGTACAGTGCCCTGAACTATCTTAAGTCACCGGAGTTGAACATCCAGACGGTTGAGGACCCGGTGGAATACATGGTTGGCGGTGTCAACCAGATGCAGATACGGCCGACGATCGGCCTAAGTTTTGCCAATGCCTTGCGTTCGATTCTGCGTCAGGATCCTGATATTATTATGATTGGCGAGATTCGCGACTTGGATACGGCGCGGATTGCCATGCAGGCATCGCTTACGGGCCACCTGGTACTCAGCACGCTGCATACAAACGATTCTCCGTCAGCCTTTAACCGTCTTAAGGATTTGGGGCTCGAATCGTACCTTATTGCAGCGACAATCAACCTTGTTATGTCGCAGCGTTTAGTACGTCTTATCTGCGACCGTTGCCGGAAGCCGGTCCAGCCGTCCCCAGAGCAGATCCGTCTCTTCGAGCATTACTTGCCCGGCAAAAGCGTGTCCGAGCTGCATGAGGGGAAAGGGTGTCCGGCCTGTGCGAATACCGGATTTTACGGGCGGACCGGGATTATCGAATTCTTGGAGGTTAGCAATACGATCCGGGATATGGTTGTTGAGGGTGCGTCCACACTGGACATTCGACGGACGGCCATGGAAGAGGGCATGGAACCGCTGGTCGTCAGTGGGCTCCGGAAAGCGCGTGATGGTGTAACAACGGTTGAGGAAGCCATGAGTGTCTGTCAGGCGCAACCGGAATAACGAAAGGGGATACCATCGTGCCGAATTTTGGATATGTAGCAAAGAATACGAGTGGGGAGCTTGTCCGTGCCACAGTGGAAGCGCCATCCCGTGTTGCGGCCTTGATGGCATTACGCAAGAAGGGATTGACGGTTGTCAAGCTTGACGCTCCCGAGGAAGCATTCGGGGGTGCGGCGGAAGAAGAGCGGGTGGCACGGAGCCGGCCGTTGCCGCGTCTTGCCAAGTCCGGGCTGCCGATATTACGCCGGCGGGTGAAACTATCGGATATTTCGGATTTCTGTCGTTTGCTGGCCACATCGGTGAACGCTGGAATCCCTTTGCGAGATGCAGTGGAAGCCATTGCACAAGACGTGGACAATCCGAATCTGCGACACGTCTTGGGGCGATTGGTTAAAGACATGTACGAAGGGCAATCCTTCTCGCATGCACTGGCGCGTTTTCCCGATGTATTTGGCTCCGTGTTTATATCTCTGGTGGAAAGCGCGGAGGAGTCCGGAAGTATGCCGGATACATTGACCCAGCTCGCCATGTATCTGGAACGCGCGGAACGCATCAGGCGCAAGATTCAGAGTGTGTTGGCTTATCCCATCTTTGTGCTGCTTTTCTTCTTTCTGGTATGTGTCATTATGACGGTTTTCGTGATTCCCCGGTTTCAGAACGTGTTTGAAGGGCTCGGCGCTCGATTGCCGATGCTAACGACAATTGTCTTTGATACCAACACATTTATATTGACTAATATCCTGTATATTCTGATTGGCGCGTTGGCGTTGATTGTTCTGTTCGTGCTGTTCAAAGGGACGGCGTCAGGACGTCATCGTGTCGATGCCTGGAAGCTGAAAGTGCCGGTGATCGGACCGATTTTGCAAAAGTACGCCGTGGCGCGAGTCAGCCGAAGTCTGGCGGTCATGGTTCAAGGGGGCGTGCCGGTGACAACGGCCATTGAAATTGCCAGTGTGATCACCGGTAACAGCGTAATGCGCAAATCACTCTTGGCGGCAAGAGACCGAATTATGGCGGGGTCGGATATTGCCGGCAGCTTGCGTGGGGATCCGCATTTTCCGAATCTTTTTGTGCGAATGGTAAGTGTCGGGGAGGGGTCCGGCCGCCTTCCCGATGTTCTGGCGAAACTTGCGGATGTATACGAGGAACAAGTTGAAGGTCAGATTGTGGTGGCCACGGCGCTGATGGAACCAATAATCATCTGCGTGTTCGGCGCCTTGGTATTGGTTTTGATCTTGGCCATTTACATGCCGGTATTTACAGTGGCTTCGAAAGTGTAGAAGGGCCACCTTCGTGGGTGGCGGCAACAGGAACCAGAAACGAGGAGGTAAAAAAAAGAGAGAGGAATATGTTAGGTATCGTGTAACCCGACGGAAGTGAAGACTGAAGCAAAAAGTGAAATAAAAAACAGAAGGACATCACAATGAATACACCCAAGAAAACATTTACATTGATTGAGTTGATGGTGGTAGCGATCATCGTTGCCATTCTCGCGGCCGTAGCCATTCCGTTGATGACGGGTAACGTACAGCGTGCAATCATTACGGAGGCGGAAGCAGCTCTCGGAACAATCCGTTCGAATATGCGGGCGGGGTACTCCGAATACGGCGAGTACGACCTGATTGAAAATGACGACGGCGACGCCATCAGTGATGGGGAAGTGGCCGTGAATCTGCGTCCGATTTCCAACACGGACCTCGACGGTCATTACTTCTCGCATCATTGCTATCTCATTGAGGCCGTTGACGATGACACTTTCACCTTGAAAGCCGACGGCACGCTCAGTGACGATACCGTGGCACCCGCGTCGGAGAAAGTAGGCCAGCTTGAAGTGACCATGGATCAGGCTGGTACGATTCGGTTGAGTACTGACGACGGAGCCACGTTCGAAGACGTTCAGTAACGCCTGTGACGGATCCTGCCCGGGAACCGACGCTGCATGCGCGGCCACTGCGTGCGCAGCGAACTTCCGGGCAGGTTCTACGATCGGGTATTCGGCCACAGATTCGTGGGGGTGTGTGAGTTTAGATTCGTAACCGGCAAGGACCGATACTGTGCAGGAAAATGTAGCTGGAATCCATATTGCCAATGGTTATATAACGGCTGCGGAGGCGGACTTTGTTCGCAAAGGCGAGGTTCGCGTTAAACGCCTGGGATGGGCGACGTATGAACCTGACATGACCAATGACGAATTGGCTGGCGTAATACGCAGGCTGTGGACGGAGTGTGGCATATCGACGTCGACCGTGATCACTGCTTTGCGCAGCAAATCGCAGTTGACGAAATACTTCAGTTATCCGTTTATGACGGACGCGGAACTGAAGTCGGCACTATACCTCGAGGCCGAAGAATCGCTGTTGTTATCCGAGGGCGAGTTATGTGTCGATTGGCATATTGGCCGCAGAGAGAAGCCCGCGCCGGGTGTCGAGGGCGGTGGGGTCAGCGAGGGTGTTCTGGTAGCGGCGCCACGCACTGATGTGGAACGGGACTTGGGACTTCTGCGTCAGGCCCGCCTGTTTCCGATTGTCATGGATACGGATATCATGGCGATTGCCAACTACTATCTGGCTACCTCTAACGACGACGGCGAGATGGACCGGACGTGCATGATTTACTTGACTCCAATGAAAGCTTATGTCTGCACCTTCTTTGGCAAGCACTCGATGTATCCTCGGACGGTGAATCTTCCCGGGGGCCTTGGTGAGCATATTGAGGACTTAACCGAGAGTTTGCAGGAGGACATTCGATATTGTATACACAAGCTGCACAAGAAGCCGATGGAGCGGATTGTGCTGATGGATAATGCCGGTACCGGCGAGTTGGTGGGGTCGTTTTTACAGGATATTTTTGCTATTCCCGTTGAACACTGTGACGCATGGGCTGGCATTAAAATGCGAAAACGTTTGGCCCGAAGTCTGCAGCAGGAGGACAGTCCCGGCAGTCTGGCATTGCCGGCTGTGGGATTAGCCCTGAGAAGTGGAACGAAATGAAGACCACATTTAATATTGACTTGGCGTGTGATTATGTTGCCCCGCCGGCAAAGCGATGGTGCGTGTATTGTTTTATGCACCTGTACGTTCTTTTGTGCGGTATTGCGTTGGTGATGATTGCGCATTTGTCCACGCGTCGATTAGTTGCCGTCGTAGACCAGCATCGTGAGATTAACAATATACGGTATGAATTTCGCAGACAGCATCCGGGCGAAAGCGATATGGTAAGATACGTGCGAGAGTTGCAGGATAAGTTGTCGCATGCATACGGGCTGCTTAATGGGATGACTGAGAATGTTGGTGACCGGGTGGAGATGGCGGATATCCTCCTTGGGATGGCGAGCAGGATGCCAGATCACAGTGCGATCTCGAGTTTTGCATGGGGCGGTGCTGGCCGGGAGCTGTTTTTTGAGGTGACCGTTCCTTACAGCAAGGGAATGGACAAAGCAACCTCTCCACAAGAACTCATCGCCAGTTGGCAGAGCGACCCTGCTCTGAGCATGAGGCTCGACAATATTACGTCATTGTCTACGGAACGACGGACCGAACGGGGGCGGAACCAAATGGTGTTGACGTTTGAAGCAGAATTAACGGAATAGGATGCCACGCGATGGATGTTGGTCGGTTTAAACGTGGACGTTGGGGGTTGACTCCCTGGGTTGTGACACCCTTATTATTATGCGTGGCCGTCTATGTGGGCGTGCATATTTATTGTCGGAATGTTGAAGCGCGACTGGATAAATTGCGTTCCGTGACGGCCGTTCTCCCTGAAGCTGAGACGCAATTACGGTTGACCCGCGAAGTGATCCGTGACGTGATGCCCTCCTCGGCGGATCAAGCGGCGGACATGGCTCGACTGGTGACGGTTGTTAATTCTCTTGCAGGGCAGTATGCCGTTGACGTTCTATCGCTGAAAAACGTCAGCCAGAAGGGCGACGGGAAAGGTCTGTTGGCGCACGTCAGCTTGAATGTCAAAACAGAAAGTCGTCTCTCGGAGCTTGTGGAATTCCTTGACGTTCTGCTTTACCGCGAACCTCTGATGACCGTTGATTCCATACGGCTGAGGGAGGTTGGCGGCCGCATGGAGAAACAGTATGTGGGGGACTTTGTTTTGAAGTGTTACGGCTTGGATCGGAAAGCGTTGCGCAAGCTTGGGTTGTCCGATACAGGGGAGGGGCCTGACACATGAAGCACAGGAGACTGCAAACTGGCCGTGCCGGATTTGACGAAATTCTTTTGCTGTTCGTGATCCCGCTTGGTGTGCTGGCGGCTCTGGGTGCCGGAGCCTTCCAACTTTGGTACGCCCAACAGGCGCTCCCTGAGATTGGCGAAATCACGCGGTTGTCGGACGATATTCGTACTGAAATAGTCATGTTACGCCAATACCGCGGAAGTCTTGATTTGCTGACGGGGGTCGATAAACGTCTCGTATCGTATGAAAAGGTTCGGGTCGAACCGGAGGAGCCGGAGGCTGAAGAACCTGAGCCTGAGCCGCTTGAACCAGTGCATGACCAGTCTGCGTTCGATGCCCTGCAACTTCGCGTCGTAGCGGTGATTCTGGACGCAAAGAAAAAGGTTGCGGTCGTGAACAATAAAATCGTACCTGTTGGCGGTACTGTCGTGGAGGGTGTAATGTTAAAAGGGGTTACACGTCGTGGAGCTGTATTTGAAGGTCCCAACGGCGAACTCGGGGAGGTGGAGCTCTTTCATGATGAAAATACGAGTGACACGATCCAACATTAGTTCCCAGTCTCGCGCAACGGTTCGTCAAGCCTCGCTTGTAGAGGTATTGGTGGCGGTTCTCTTGCTTACGGTGCTTGCCATTGTTGCGGGTGCCTACATCTCTAACTCCAGAATAATGGTGTCTATTCAACGTGACCGTCGTGCTGCTCTCGGCGTAGCAGAGGCGCGTCTTGAGGATTTGCGCGCTACCCGCGGTAATTTTTTCAGTCAATTGAGCAGCTCTTCCAACAGCACCTATTTTGTGACAACTCCTAACCCGACGGATTGGATCCTGGGCGACAGCGAAACCTGGAAATTGACACGTGATACGGGCGCGGAGATTTCGGAACAGGTAGAGATAAACGGTCGTAATATGCTCATGGTGACGCAAGTCCATTGTTTGGATTTAGGAAGCTTCGGTTCCAGTTGCGAATGCGTTGCGATTACAGTAAGTGTACGCTATCGGGTCCAGTCAGACGATACAGTGACGGTGCATACGAGGATGGCAAGGCCGATATGAAACATGCGCTAAAAACCGTTAGACGTAGGTTTACGATCATTGAGGCGATGTTCTTCGTATTGGCGGCCTCTATTTTGGCGATTACCGCTCTTGCCATGCTTTATTATCTGTATCGAGGAGTGAGTGACGCTCGGGAGAACGTGGATATGCAACGCGATGCCAGTGTGGCTGTTGTGTTTCTGAAGCACGAGCTGCGTGCTGCCGAATCGTCGGAAATAGATGTTGACGGAGACGAGATTACTATCGATACCGATTCAGGGGATCGGCGTTTTTATGTTGTAGGTGGAAACACTCTGATGTTTGACCCCGATACAGGGGCGGAGGGTGACGAAATACCGTTGGTCCGTGATCGGCTGGTCGGCTTCACGGCGGAGAAACTGTCTGGCCGGGTTAAGTTTGAAATTGTTATCGAGGAAGACGGTGAATCCGTCACAGTGGATGGTATCGTTCAGCAGAGGAATTGAGCCATGAAAACACCCAATGTACGTAAAGGAACAGGTGACTTGTCGTCTGGTATGTTATGTGAAACGGGGAGTGCACTTCCTTTGGTGCTGGTAATCCTGGTTGTTGTTTCGTTCTTGGGATACGGTCTGCTGACGTTGGGAACAGCGACGGGAATCGAAGCATCCAAAGAGGTTGTCGCCGCTGGCGCATTCTGGGCTGGTGAGGCCGGTATCGAGCATGCAAAAGCTGTTGCGAGAGAAAATAGGAGGCCTTTCGATGAGTTGGGTTTGATCGGTACGTCAGTTCTGACCGGTACTTTAGGCGAGAATGGCAAGTATACGTATAGTGTGGACATCGGAGAGGATCCGGGAGCCATCCCCGGCAGCCGCACGAAACGTTTTGTCGTCACCTCGACAGGACGAGCGCGGACGGGGATGGGAAAAACATTGCAGGTTTTCGTGGAGACAGAGACGTTCGCGAGTTATATGCATGCTTCTCATTACGAGGAAACCGCGGACGGTACCAATATCTATTTTGGCCCGAACGATATCCTGGATGGTCCGGTCTACACAAATGACGAATTGAATATTTATGGCGGTGCCCGTATCCTTGGTTTAACGAGATCCGCGGCGGAATCGGTGAATTATCAGTATGGCGCCACGAGCGATACGTTCGAGGGCGGATTGGATCTTGGCGTTCCTCCTCTGCAGTTTTCGGAGCAGTTCGGTCCCAACCATATCGATAAGGTAGCTGAAGCCGCCGACAACGGGGGGTTGGCTCTATCCGGGACGTATTGGTTGGTCTTCAACTCGGATGGGACCGTTACCTATCGTAGATGGACCGGGCGTCGATGGGGTGCTCCCGAGACCACGGCACTCGATACGCTGAATGGCGCTATCTACGTTGATGGAGACGCCTACGTCGAGGGCACGGTTGACGGTCAGGTATCGGTTGCCTCTGGTGACGACATGTACCTTACCGGCGATCTACGGTATGAATCCGCGATTGATCCAAGTCCTTTCGACGGCGATTTCGATCCTATGAATGTGGATGACACCTTGGGATTAGTGGCGCGCGATAGGGTCGAAATATATGATAGATACGAAATTGATGTTCATGCTGCCATCCTTGTTACCGAAGGTGACGATGGATTTGGCGCTCGGTACCGGTATAGCTGGATCGGGGAACCGGCGATTAACCTGTACGGGAGCGTGGCCCAGTACCGTCGTGGCGTGGTAGGGCGTTCCAATGGTCAGGGGTTTCGCAAGAACTACAAATACGACACCCGTTTTCTGTCAAGTCCTCCGCCCCATTATCCGTTCACTTCATATCGATTTTATGGCTGGCAGGAGGTATTATGAAGCTCAGGACCTTGGTCATCCTGCTACTTGTTTGTCTGTTTGTGCTGGCGGTTTTGGGTGGTCTGCGCATGTTGCTAAAGTCGGTTGAGGAACCCGCGCGCGGGACACACCCCGAGCGTACACCGGTACCGCGAGAGCGCACGTTTCGCTCTCTCGATCAACGATATAACCGGCGCGAAAAGTTGCAGTCTCCCTCTGGAGCGACGGTCGAGAAGCCGAGAGAACGTTTGTCTGAGAAAGCTCCGGAATCGCGGCCGCCACCTAAGCCTCTTCAGGAGAATGCCCCTTCCCCTCCGGTCGGTCAGCCGCCGGAGAAGAAATCGTCGACGGAAGACATTGAATTTTAGCTTTGTGGAAACTGCTCGTAAGTCATATCTTACTCCTGAATCCGTGAATTGTCCGTAGTTCTGTAGATGTTTTCAAGGCAAGACGCCGCTGTACTTTGTACCGCAAGGCACAGGCTTGGAAGCAGATGCAGTGCTACGGACAATCCCCCGCGGGAAAACAACCGGCAAAACTGCCCGTTACCCAACGGGTTAAGGCCCT
>JAIPIM010000113.1 GCA_021734725.1 Minisyncoccota bacterium
TTATGCCCTCACGATCACGAAGGTCCACAAACTCCAACCCGCCTAAATTTCGACAACTGTTCACCCACCCCTGAAGAACCACCGTTTCACCAGACTGCTCAGTAGTCAATTCAGCACAATGATGTGTACGTGTCGCATGTACGTCAAACATAGTCGAATGTCTTTCCTTGGTTGTCCATGATCGACCGCAAACGGTTGCGGGCAGGCGTACCCTGAAAACAGCACGACATCGTCAGGACAGCAGGTGGCCCGCCAACCACTCGTCCAGTGAGTCCAGGCTGACTTCATCCTGGTCGGGGCCAGTCATCGCCTTGCACGTAACTGTATTGTTAGCCAACTCATTCTCACCCCGGATCAATGCGACGCTGGCATTCACACGGTTGGCCGTTCGCAACTGCGCTTTGAGGCTGCGGCCCTCGGTCTCCGCAATGACGCGGTGCCCTCGGCGGCGTAACTCCTGGGCAAGCCGGAGCCCCTCCGAAAGGGTGCCCTCGCCCAACGCCGCAACAAAGATATCTATTTCCCCCATGCTGGCTGCCTCTTGCGAAACCGCGTTCTGGGCTAACAGAAGTCGCTCCAGACCAGCCGCAAACCCCACCCCCTCCACCGACTTGTTCGATCCGGGCAAACTAATCCGGTATCGACCACCTCCGGAAATCGCGTTCTGGGCTCCCAGTTCATCGCCCTCGTAAATGACCTCAAATACGGTGTGCTCATAGTAATCGAGTCCACGGACCAGACGGGGGTTGATCTCATACGCAATGTCAAGCGCATCCAGCAACTCGCACACCGTGTCGAAAAACCGCCGGCTCTCGACACCGAGAAGATCGGGGATCGCGGGGGCCCCTTCGATGACGGACTGGCACTGGCTGTTCTTACAATCGAGAATACGCCACACATTTGTGCTTGCACGACGGCGACAATCGTCGCACATATCATCGGTACGCGGCGTAAAATACTCACGGAAAGCGTCGCTTATGCGCTGATGGTCCTCGACCGTGCCGCGACTGTTCAGCAAGACCTTGGCGCCCGGCAGGCCAATGGCACGTAGATAATCGTGCTGCATGGCAATACACTCGGCGTCGATGGCGGGATTACACCGCCCGACAGCCTCCACGCCGACCTGGTGGAACTGTCGCCGCCGGCCGGCCGCGGGTCGTTCACCTGGGAACATCGGCCCAATGTAGAAAACCCTTTTTTCCTCCCCCTGCGACAATCCCTGGCTGGCAATGGCCCGCATAATTCCGGCAGTCCCCTCCGGACGCAATGTCAGGCTGCGACCGCCGCGATCTTCAAACGTGTACATCTCCTTCTGCACAACCTCCGTTTCGTCCCCAATGCCGCGGACAAACACATCGGTGCGCTCAAAAATGGGCGTGCGAAGTTCGCCGTACCCGTAGCGCGAAAATACCTCACGCGCCATCGTTTCAAGGCGAACCCACGTACGGGTTTCGGGTTCCCAAATATCGGCCGTGCCGGGGAGAGGTTCCATTGTGGATGCCATTCGTCGTTACGCCTCAATTGAATGTATCAGTTGCCAGAACAAAGAAAGCCGGCATAACGGCCGGCTTCCGTAAACACAAGGGAGGAGACAGTATAGATGCGTACCGCGCGGACTCGCACCGCTTCAGCAACAATACGTCCTGCCCAAGAGCGGGACGCCGCAACAGAAAAAATGGGATCACCCAAATTCAGGATCAAGCTGCCCAACACGCTCACGCATCACTTTGCCAGGCTTGAACTTGACAACTTTGCGTTTTGGAATTGTCACGGTGTTACTGGGGGAATTGGGATTACGACCGATACGCGGCTCACGCGTCGTCACCTCGAAAACCCCAAAGTTACGAAATTCAACGCCCCGATCCGCAGCCAGCTCGTTGGTAATTGTATCAAGTGTCCGTTGCACCACATCCATCACCGCCTGCTGAGTCAGGCCTGTTTGATTTGCAATGCGCACTACCAAGTCTCGTTTTGTCATCACACGTTCTCCTCAGTCAGGGGTTTGCAATTCTTCGCAGAGCTCTAAATTAATGCGGCTCAAAAACCTGGCAAGTAATCACCTCAATATTTTCAGCGAAAATCCCGGGAACACATACACCGTCCTTCCATAACCGTTTCCACACAACAGTCAAGACGCTCGACCCACAACATGGTGCGAAAATAATTCGGCCCGTAAGAATGTCAATACGAACGCGCGGAAATACATGCATTGGAATCGGGATGATGAACTCGTATATTAACACAGAGACGTGAATGAACAATGTCAAGGGTACCCAAGGTACACAATGAAAGAACAGAAATCGAACAATTAGCGCCACGGTCCGGTCTATCAACTTAAAGGAGTAGGTACTATGACACGTCACACCGCAAAAAATAGCTTGATGAGTTTTGCTCTGGCTTCCGCCATTATTCTGGTGCAGGGATGTTCAACCATGGACAGCATGTATCGCGGAACAACCCGCGTCGTCGATCCTGATAAAATGACGCTGCAGACGGACCTCAGGTGGCTCTCGCCACCCATCAGTATGGGGTTGCGTCCGCCGGCCGCAAATGAACGGGCCGTCTATTTCCGACTCAAAAACTCCGCCGGTGTAGCCGTTCCCGGCCTCTACGAAGAGGTGGTACGGGGATTGCAGCAAGCGGGATATAGAGTCACCCAAGACCCCAGCGAAGCACACTTCAACCTGGTTTCCGATGTCCGCTATTTCGGTGAAACGCGGACGAAAGACGGGTTGGGCCCCTTGCTCACCGGAGCGGTCCTGGGCGGCGCCACGGGTGCCGTAATCGGACACAACGTCGGGGACGGTTACGGTCGCGAAGGCGCCGTCGCCGGTGCCGTCGTGGGAGGCGCAATCGGCAATGTTATGGCCAATCGAAATAAAATGGTGGAGATCGCACTGGTTGTAGACCTGCGAATCGGCGAACGCATCCAAGGGGGTGTCAATACGCTACGGAAAGGGAGCACGGAGGCCGGGGTCACACACCGGGATGTTGTCGGCGTCGGTGGAGAAGAAGGTGGACATAGCGCAACGACAACCACAACCACACAGCAAGTAGAGGTCGAAGACGAGTTTCTCTATCATGGCAATCGCATTGCGACCTCCGGCAAAAAAATGGGACTCACACCTGCCGAAGCACTCCCAGTGCTGACGGAAAAAATTTCGCTGGCACTCTCCAGTGTACTGCCGTAGTAATACCGAGAACACAAGGCATACCCTGCCAGCGTCCGCACGCGATCGGGGAGAAACGCAAACGCGGCGCACGTAATTCCGCTGCATGGTATGTAAATCGCATTGTTTTTATTGACGGGAGAAAATTATCTTGAAAAAGGCGAAGTTGACTGCTCAGAAAAACACATCATCCTATGAAAAAGCAGGTGTCAATATCGACCTGGCACATTCACTGCTGAATGCAGTCAAATCCAAAATTTCAGCAACTAAACGCTCCGAAGTTTTGGCGCCCGTCGGGGGATTCGGCGGTCTCTTCCTCCTTGACCTTGAGAAGTACAGCCAACCTGTACTGGTCTCCAGCATCGACGGCGTCGGCACAAAACTCATGGTGGCCGCCATGATGCAGAAGTACGACTCAATCGGCTTCGATATTGTAAACCACTGCATTAATGACATCGCCGTCCAAGGCGCCGAACCGCTGTATTTTATGGATTATCTCGGCATCGGAGAATTACGAAGTCCGTTGTACGAAGAAGTCGTGGGAAGTATCGCCGATGCATGCACCGAACAAGGTGTGGCCCTCCTCGGGGGAGAAACAGCGGAGATGCCCGGAATGTACGGTCAGGATTTCGATCTGGTGGGATGCATTACCGGCGTGGTCGAAAAAGAACGTCTGATTACGGGCGAGAACATTGCACCCGGACACGTCATCATCGGCCTGGCGTCAAACGGACTGCATACCAACGGCTTCAGCCTTGCCAGAAAAGTGCTCTTCGAGGAAAGCCAACACACGGTGGATTCTTCCCCTGAACCGCTTCTGGACACCGTCGGAGAGGCCTTGCTGCGCCCCCATACTTGCTATTGGCCGGCGATTAAACGCGCCCTCGCCCACGTCGTTCCACTTCACGGCGTGGCGCATATTACCGGCGGCGGCTGGGTTGACAATATTAAGCGTGTGCTGCCGCCGGACACTGCGGCTGTATGCGATACCACGCAGGTGGAAGTCCCGCCTATTATGCGCCTTATCCAGGAAGAGGGAACCGTGGACGATCGTGAAATGTACCGAGTCTTCAATATGGGGATGGGCATGGCGTGGTTCGTTTCGGCAGGCGAAGCCGAGGGGGCCCTCGAAGCATGCCATGAAACCGGTGTCGCAGCCAAGGTCATCGGTGAAGTCGTTGCGGGCGAGCAAACAGTCGAACTGCAGGGTATCGCGTAACGCAATGCGTATGGCGCCTGCCAACCGCGTGTCGGCAACAGATATTCCCACTTAGCCTGGGATTACCCCGTGTCAGGCAGTTTGTCGCGGACCTCCTACATCCTTTCCCGAGTTCGGCGGATGTACGAATTGTCCTGCAGAAGGGAACCTGAATAATTGAATGCCACCATTATGTCCGCCAGTGCCAAGCCTTCATGCTCGTCATGACAGCAGATTTCGACCGTGTTCACTCCACGGCGTACATAGTTGGGTGAAATAGCGTGTTCGAGCCATTCTTCGCATGCCTCGCCACACACTTCACGCCCGTTGAATACCACGGTCAAAGCGCCTGTTTCCATGGGCGTGGGCCGTATCTTAAGACATAGCTTGATCTCCGGTTTCTTGTCCGACAGCACAGCCGGATTTTCTCCAATATGAATTCGTATCGTCTCTCGTGCACCCGAGTCAAGCACCATCGGTGCATCGGGACTCACCGTGGGTATCGATTGAAAATGCTCATGTGGATAAGCACCCCCAGCCACCCGGCCAACCCCTCGTACACTGGCAAAATAAATCTTGTTAAGGCGCCCCAGCACATCCGGCTCGCCCATTTCTCCCCAAATCCTGCGATGCGGATCAAAGAGGTTAAATAGATAAATACCGTCGGCACCCGCCGTCCACGCAGTCAAGGCACGAGCACGGTAACATTCGTCCGACGCCCGTAGACAATCGGCGTGATGACCTCCCCCAACCCGGCTTTCGCTAAGACCAGGGTACACTTGCACGCCGTACCTGTGACCGAGTTGGATGCTGTACTCCCAATCATTCAACTGAATGTATGCACTGGGTATATACACATCAATAAGCCCTTCCTGCATCCACCGCTCGATCTCCAGGCCGATTGTACCGCAGTAGTCAACATCGTCTGGAGCGCGGACGGCAACAATGAACGGACGACCGCGGGCGCGCCCTTCCTCTCCTATCACGGCGGCAATTCTCCGCATCAAATCTGTCATCTGCTCACGTTCTTCGTCACCAACCGGGCGTCCCCGCGATGTCTGTGTGAAGAAAACGGGATGCCGAAAAAAATCCAGTTCCACGCCGTCGATATCATACTTCTCACAGACTTCCCGGATGAAGCGCACAGCCATGTCACGTATTTGCTCGCAACCGTAATTCACAGCCGACCATCCCCCATTCATGGGCCGGTCATTATCGGTCCCCAGAAGATACTGTGGATGGTTGCTTTTAAATCGATTCTGCTTGAACCACTCCGCACGACTCGAGTCGTGCGTGTCATTCATACGCATCGACCAGAAGATTTCCAATCCGTTGTCTTTGCAGTACTCCACCATGACACCAAGCGAATCGGTCCCCTGCTCCAAAAGCTTGGGAATGGCAGTGTTGGCGAACCGCCCCTCGCTTCGTATCAACGTCTGAAATACATCGCTGGCATGTGTACAGGTCCCAAACCCGGACGCCGTAGAATAGCTTATGGTATCCACATGGGACCCCTGCAAAGCGGTGGTTCGAATGTTCAAAAAATCCCGCGGCAGCGCAAGATCGGGTGCACCAAGTACCGCGTCACCCCCATCGTTGTTGAAGACAACACGTCGCCGCCGAGTCAACATCTCGGTTTTTTGTTTTTCAAACCACTCTTCCTTCGGACTCATCACCTACCTCCCGTCTTCAGAGTTCAGCCCACCCAAAACATTCATTGAGCACTCGAAGTCGGACCGGCTGAACAGTTCAAGCGTAACAACACGCTCCGGCACCTCGGGTGTCTCAAAGAGCCGTATCAGCTTGCGCAACAATGATCGGTCCATGCCACCAAGGTCCAGATGGTCTTTACCGTTCCGCACTCCATGCAGGTGAACCACCCGACAGGCTTCCCGATATTTCAGAGTCGTCGCCACCGGATCATATCCGTTTACAATCAGATGCCCCACATCAATACAGACGCTCAGCTCATTCTCGGAGACAATTGGCCAGACCACATCGAACGGATAATCCAGCGTTTCGACGGCCGTGAGCCCCGGCGGGATGCCACCTTCCAGCAGGTCGCCAACCGATCGCCGCAGCGCATCTAACCAGCCTTCGATGTCCGCGGCGGGGTCCGACCCTCGGCGCTCACCATGAAAGTGCACAATCCAGGCATGCGGGGACAGGCTGCGCGTCAAACGGTAAACTCGCAAACACTTCTCCACGGAAGCTCGTCGCTCCACTTCATCACGAGCACCTAATTGGGTGTCAAGCGGAAAGTGGACCGTGTAGGTCAGGTCATGGTCCTCCGCTATATTGGCAAGACGGGGAATCGTTCGTTCGTCGGGAAGGTTTGAGAATTCGTCTGACTCGAACAGCACCAGCTCGATGTCGTCAACGAAAGGCGCCAAGGCTCGAACATTAGGCTCGATGTCCGCCGGAATAATGTAGGAAGATGTTCCCAACCGAAAATCAAATCGTCCTTTGAGGCGGGGCACGCACATGGCAGGTTGATTCACGGCGTCCACTGTAAACTCCACATCTGTCGATAGCAGGCGTATAGGATAACTTATGCTTTCAGCCGGGTGCAATAGGCGTTTAAAACCTTGTTGATCCCGCCGGCAACGGCATCGCAGTCGGCATCCGACCACCATTGATTCAGAGAGATGGAGATACACCGCTCGTACAGATCCGCGGCTACCGGACAACATTCAGGACGACAGTGCTCCTTGGCGGTGTCAAACAACGGAAAATGATACCGGTACAAGTGCCAGTCCGGGCCCGCTTCAGGCCCTCTGCAACGTGCGCCAATACCTTCAGCCTGCAAAGCTTCAACAATCTTATCCCCAAGCGCATGATCGCGCGGAAAAAAGCGCATCAAATACCCGATGTCACCATCAGGATCGTTACTCGACTGCCACGTAATCTCCTGGAAATTACTAAGCCTTTCCCGTATTCTCTTCCAGATATGACGGTGCCGTGAGACAATTCCATCGAGTTTCTGCATCTGAATGACGTCAATGGCTGATTCCAGTTCCGACATCCGGTAGTTGCTGCCCGCGAATAATTCACCGTCGTAACGCGGTTTTGCAAAGCGATCCGGTCGCCATAAGCCACCTGCCTCCGCGGCTTGACGAATTCGGTCAAAAAGGCGATCGTCGTTGGTAACAATCATCCCACCTTCTCCTCCCCCAATGATCTTGTACGAGGAAATACTGAAACAACCGATATCTCCAAGTGAACCGACCGGGCGGCCGTGATAGGTGGCGCCGGGTGATTGCGCGCAATCTTCAATGACAGCGATGTTGTGACGGCGGGCACTATCCACAATCGGATCCATGGCACTCACAAAACCCCAGTGATGGGTCGGTAAGACCGCCGCGGTACGCGGGGTTATTAACGCTTCCAGCTTATCCGGATCCATCTGCAGTGAGGCGTCCACGTCACAATAAATAGGGGTTGCCCCGAAGAACGCACCCGCCATACCCGTGGCAATAAAGCCGGTGGCAGGCACTATGATCTCCGTCCCGGGACCGACCCCGACAGCCATGAGCGCGGCCTGTAACGCACACGTTCCGTTGCACACGGCGTAGGCATGCTTCACGCCAAACTTCTCCCGTGCCAACGCCTCGAAGCGGTCCCCCATGGAGGGCGACGCCGATCCGTAATAGCGACCGAGATGAGGCCCCCCTCCTAAGTCGGCGTCCGATAGTGTCTCACGTAAACGCCCCATCGCTTCATCGGAAAAACCGAAACGTTCAGCTATCATTAAGAACTCCGAGACGCCAACCTTGGGCTCGGGTTTTCCAGCCATCCCCGAAAAGGCGGGGTTTCCACCATCAATTGCCAGTTTCTCATGCTGTCCGGATTGGCCTGTTTTCGTCATTAGCAGTCGCTCCTTGAGTAAACGTGATAACACCTGGATCGTCAGTTTGCATTTGTCGGACACGTTCGTTGAACGCAGGCCCCCAATGTGCCGCTCAAAGAGCCGGGGCGTTGGCGAGAAGGTGTTTCTCAGCCTCTGGGCTCCACAGTCCGTGGTGTCTCTTAACGATGGCGTCCAGTTCTTCGGCGAAACTCAAATCGGAATCCTGCAGTGCGGAAAGTCCGGTCAACGGCATGCTGATACCGGTGTAAATGAGCTTCTTGCCGCCGGGAATGTGGGGCAGGTTCAGGGTTGTGTCTATGACGGCGTCCAATCCGCCGACATGCGTGATCATGGCAGACGGGTTCAGCCGGCCTGCTTCCATCAGTCGAAGCGATTCAAGCATGTCGTCGGTGTTGCCGCCGCTGGTGCCGCATACATGGGTCGCGCCATAGTGGACATTGTAGAAATTGAACTGCGCCGCGAACTCCGGATCGGTCGGCCCGGCAAAGAAGTTCAGGCAGCCGTCGAATCCCAGCATGGCACCCGCCTGCTCCACCACGGCTCGCACCGGGGCGAAAACAAACACGTCGTCGAAGCCGTCGCCATCGGGAGTCAATGATTTAAGGTAATCCGTCCCCTTGCTCTTGTCCGACGTATTCACATAGACCAGTTTCACCCCGTTTTGCTTGGCCTCGTCCTCGGAAAACAGCAAGGCTGCGCGCTCAAGCCGGGTTTCGTCAATGTCCGTCACAACAAGAAGCGAAGGCTTCCGGTCGTTGTGGATCGCATAATCGATGGCGCCGAGCCCCATTGGGCCAACCCCCGCGAGGATGGCGCATGCCCCCCCCTCTTTGATGCCCATCTCGTGAACATAACTGCCCGGGGTGGTATGGTAACTCGCGTGATACGCCCCGACAATGCAGGACATGGGTTCCGCCAGGGAACCGAGGTAGAAAGCGTCGCCATCAAACGGCAGCAGACAATCGTTGCGCATGACCTCTTCAGGAATCACAACGTATTGCGCATCACCACCGATGTACCGGTAGGAATACCCCGGTGCGGAAAGCACGCCTACCGGACCTCCTTCATCCACCAGCGCGGGCTGGATGGAAAATTTCTGGCCAGACTGGAACCGGTCGGCCCACCGTGAACCAACCTCCACGATTTCACCACAAAACTCGTGCCCGATGATCGTGGGCTCGTCCGCAACATTATTCGGAACCCGTTTGTGTTTCGAACCCTGACTCGCCGCCTTGTAGGAAGACATGCAGATGCTGTCCGACACTACCCGCGCCAGAATTTCATCGTTGCTTATCGGCGGAAGGTCAAACTCTTCCAGCCGCAAATCTTTCTCGCCATAAAGTCTGATTGCTTTTGTTTTCACAACTAATCCCCTATGTCTATTGTCTACAAAAAAACCTGAAACCTGAAACCTGAAAGTTGCCAGCCATAGCCTGGTCCGCCAAAGCGGAGCACCTGAACGGAAGCCTGACGTCGTCAAGTTTCTCCGATGACATTCATCCTTCAGTCTTCAGCCTTTTTGCATAGCCTCTTACTATAACCCGTTTTCGATCTCTGTCCCTTTCCGAAAAAGAGCGTATAGTACCGTATGTTAAAAAAGCGACCTTTCTTACCGCGACCGCTCGACGGATGCTCGTTGCACCCCGGAACGACTCCGCCCTGATTCTCGCGTCTTTTCTCTACGCTCAGGCTGTTCCCTTGCCGCTCTCGGCTTGATCCAACTGTAAATCGCCGAACTGGAACGGGTCTTGAAACTTACTTGCACGTTACCCAAGAAAAAGACTATCGGCATACGAATGCGAATACACACTACTAAGGCTAAACGCCATGAACACACAAACGTCTTCCGATAAACCATCACTGCCCAGGGAAATTGCCCGACGTCGAACCTTCGCCATAGTCTCCCACCCGGACGCAGGGAAAACCACGCTGACCGAAAAATTCCTTCTCTACGGCGGCGCCGTGCAGCTGGCGGGATCCGTGACAGCGCGCAAGAGCCAGCGCGCGACCGTTTCGGACTGGATGGAACTCGAAAAACAGCGGGGCATTTCCATCAGCTCCACGGTGCTGCAGTTCGACTACGAAGGATTCCGTATTAATCTCCTGGATACCCCGGGACATAAGGATTTCTCGGAAGATACCTACCGCGTGCTGACCGCCGTCGACGCGGCCGTCATGGTGATCGACGCAGCTAAGGGAATAGAAGACCAGACACGAAAGCTGTTCGAGGTGTGCCGCAGACGCGGGGTCCCCATCTTCACGTTCATGAACAAAATGGATCGACCGACACTGGAACCGCTGGCACTGGTGGATGAGCTGGAAAGCGTTTTGGGAATCCATGCCTACCCAATGAACTGGCCCCTGGGTACCGGCTTTGATTTTAAAGGGGTCTGGGACCGCACCAACCGCAAGGCACATCTGTACGAACGCACTCCGCGCGGCACGTTCCGCGCACCCGTGTCCACCGCCGGACTGTCGGACCCACTGGTACGTGATACGCTGGACAGGCATACCTATGAGACCGTGTGTGAAGAGATCGAACTCCTGGATGGCGCGGGCGCCGCCTTCAACCCCGATGAGATACGGGCCGGCCAAACAACCCCCGTATACTTCGGAAGTGCACTGAACAGTTTCGGCGTCGAACTGCTGCTGGACGGCTTCCTCAAGTACTCCTCCACACCACTGCCGCGCCGCGCTCAAAACAGAGTCGTGGAACCAACCCATGATGCGTTCTCAGGTTTTGTGTTCAAAATCCAGGCCAACATGGACCCGCGTCACCGGGACCGAATCGCCTTCATCCGCGTGGTTTCCGGAAAGTTCGAGCGCAATATGAACGTAACCCACACCCGCACGGGAGATACTATCCGACTCGGCAGCGCAACGAAGGCGTTCGGGCAGGAACGCGAAACAGTGGATGAAGCACATCCCGGTGACGTCGTGGGGATTATCGGCAAG
>JAIPIM010000114.1 GCA_021734725.1 Minisyncoccota bacterium
TTCCAGATCCAGTCGTTGTTGGGGTAGGCGAAGAAGCCGTCGGCGACACCGGGTTTGATGACGTCGGCCCAATGAAAGGGCAGTACATTCGAACGGCTGCCGTCCTCGCTTTCATCGATCCAGTCGAGCGTGTCGTGGTTGGTCTGAAGGTAGACAAAAGTCCATTTACCTCCGGATTCTTTCTTGATATGCGCATTGATTTCGTTGAGAACCTGGGCAAACTTTCGACCCCACCACATCTTTGCTTTCAGATCCCACTGGAAGTTTGCGCCCAAGTCTGTGGCTATTTGGTCCTTGTACAGTTCCACGCCCCAGGGGAGCGTATCCCGATTGCTTACGTCCAGCCCGTTATCGCAGAAGTGGAAAGGCAGCTCCTCCAGGAAGGTGAACCCCATCACGTTCTCCGGCTTGTTTATATCGTCCATGACGGAATCGATTTGCCGAGTCGTTTCGGCGAGCAGCTTTTCCTTGACTCCGGGCTTGTAAAGGTAATCGAGGAAGGTAGCCTGATACCGATTGCGTTTATGCCCGAGATTGCCGATGGGCCACACCCGGACCATGATTTTCAGTTCCGGGTTGATCTCCAGAAAGCGATTCAGCATGGCGGTCGTTTCCGGACCCGGTCCGGGCGGGTTTCCGAAAGTCAGGTACACCCAGTCCAGCCTGGCTTTGTCCAGCTCCGTGAACCCGGCCCAGTTGTCGAGTGCACCGGCGCCGGCACCGTACGATCCCGCGCCGAGCGCCCAGTAATGCGATTCCGCAAACTCGTCCGCGCCAGCTATGGAAAATGCGATCAGACAAACGGTCAGTACCGTCCATTGTGTCATGCGATTCATTGAGTTCTTCATGGTTGTTCCTCCTGGTTGAGAGAATTACGGTTCTTGTTGCAAGCCGGTTTGGGGTTGAAACTCGACGCGGATCTTGCTGCCCTCAGGCTGCTGTGTATCCTCATCGAAGTAGGTGATAATGGTGTAGCGGTTGGCGCGCAGCACGGGCAGGTCTCCCTGAATTCGGTCGCTGACATCGTCCGCGTCCTCCGGGGGCGAACTCAGGTCGGCTTTGAGCGAGCCGTACCATACGGTTCCCTCCGCGCCATTGGGGTACCGGTACAGGGCGATTGACTGCAAGATACTTTTTTCAAAGGGCGGTTCGATTTCGGTTTTAATTCCGTTACGCCACTCTTCGCCGAAACGGTTTACCAGGACGCTCATACCTTTCTTTTCGCCGGTTTCCGCGCACCGGAAATACACGAGAATTAGGCTGTTTGCCTTGCCTTTCTGCTTGCCGGAAATCTCGATCATGACATTTTCCCCGGGGGGTATGGGACGGTTCACTGCATGGGCGCCCTTGTAGTAGCCGCTGGAGGATCCCGGGCCGGGGTCCGCTTCGCTACGGAACTGTTTGTTTAATAAAGGCCGGATGTTTCCAAGTGTTGCCTTACCGTCTGGGGTGATGACGAGTTTCGAATGGGGCGGCACGGTCCCGTTGTACACAATCCGGTTTACGTCATCGCCCACGGGCGTTTGCGGCAACAGGCGGTAGTATCCCGCATTGTTTTTATAGCTACCCAGGCTCACATCCACCGTGAACTCGCCGTCGGTCAGGGAGGGCTTGGGCACGGGGCGGCTCCGCGTATGCATGACAATCTTCGGCCTGGTATCGCTTTCGAGCCCGAACCCCGGTTCGGCCCAGCCTTGACCGCTGACCATGACATCTTTGGCGTCAAACGCCGGCAGAATGTGGCCTTCGGCGGCATTGACTTTTGTCCGGCCGGTGATTGTGTTGAGCCGCGAGTGCGTACCTTTGACAGAGACGGTGACCGTGCTGTCAGGCTGTGGCGGGTTGGTCACCCGCAGACGCCAGTGAGCGACCGTGAACGATTCGGGCGCCGGCGCACGGTGGCGGGAAGGGCCAACGGTCCCCACATGGACCGTCGTTTCGACCGGTTTGCCCGTGATCCAGCGGAAGAATCCAGCAAGTGCGCCCGGTTTTGATGTCTGGCGTTGGGAAGCGTCCACTTCTTCAGATACCCCCACTTTCTCGCCCGTCTCGAATTTCAGCCAGCCCGGCAGTTTCAGGCTAGCGGTCACATCACTGACTTTTTGGCCTGCCTCATTTGGGTAGTGCCCTTCGAGAATAGGATTGGGAATCACGGCGTAGAGGTCAACAATGTCATTGACCCCTTTACCGGCCGGTCTGAAGTCGACCAGCGGTTCAAAGCGGATGTGGCGCTTGAACACGTCCCATCCGAGGTTGCGGTTGGCGGCGAACCAGCGCAGGTGTACCTGATCGGAAAAGCGACGCACATTGTTTACGCGGTCAACCGCCGGATTATCGTAACGGTGCGGTCGCAGAGGGTTGCCGCCGCCGTAAAAGAAGTACCCTAGATTGTAGCGGGACTTGATGTGCGGCAACTCAACACAGCTCTCCCAGTTGGTCTGTTTCATGCCGGTGTTGTGCGACAGTTGCGAGAAGAAGGGCCAACCGTTTTCCTCCGCGACTTTGACGTGTTCCTGCCAGCGCCCCGGTTTCAGGACATAGATGAACACGCCGTCCGCCGGACCCTGGTTCACAATGCGCTGAAGCATGGGGACGTTGAACCAGTCAAACCGGCCCCAGAACAGGATCAGCCGGTCGTCACCCGCTTCGGCACGTATTGCCGAGTGAACGCCGTCCATGCTCTCCGCGAATTTTTCCCAGAGCCATGTCTTCGTTTCGTCATCGATCACCAGCGGGCGGCCCAGGTCTTTCTCGATGGCCTCACGGTATGGCTGTAAGATTTTTAAAATATCCTCATCGCTCTTGTGATGGTAGAACGGATGCCACCGGCTTGGCAGTTCTTCCAGGAAGGTGAAGGCGATGACCTGGTCAGGGTGCGAAATCTCGTCCAGTACTTCCCGGACTTGGTCGCGAAGCCTTCTGTCAATACGCTCTTTGACGCCGGGTGTGTAAAGATATTTCAGGAAATTATCACCGCCTCTTCGCGGCCACAGGCGTACCAGAAAACGCTGGCGGGGATTGAGCTCCAGGCAGCGGTTGATCGTCGGCATATGCACTCCGCTGCCGAAGGCAATCATCTGCCAGTCGAACCGGGCGTGAGTGAGGATAATGTCGTCATCGGCATTCGGTTTTGGTGTACCGTAGGTTCCGACACCGAGTTTCCAGTAATAGTTTTCTTCAGCACCATACAGGCTCGCTGTTTGCCACAGTAGAGCGAAACCGGCAAGCACCGGAAGTGTGCTTCTCAAGATGCGTATTCTGAGTTTATTATGCATACAGTCTCCTTTTATAAAACTTTTGACACTACTGCGGTTCCATCATCACGACGTCGCGTTCGCGCTCGTTCGGCGTGACCGTCAGAGACTCGAGTACGCCGTTACGATAAACCCCTTCGACAACCGTCCGGCGGGGCGCGTGGAGCTTGAACGCCACGTCCCAGTCTTTCGGCCAGGCCGGGAAAAGCAGGACTTTGCCGTGGTCGGCCTGCAGCAGCATGGCTTGCAGTGCCTTCATCAGTACCCCGCCATGATCCTGGTCGGGCACCCAGTCGAAATTGGGTCCCCAGAAAGCGGGGAATCGACTGTCCGGATCGCTGGTGCGGGCGCGTTTGGTGACGTAGTCTGCGGCAATGTCCGTCAACCCTAGCATGGCCGCCTGGTTGTGATCTTGAGACCAGCCGGTGCATCGTTTGGTTACACGCTTTTCGAAGGTGGCCAGCCCGATCTGGAGATCCGGCTTACCCACGCCGTAAATCCGGAACGGGAATACCGTATACAATTCCGGGTTCTCAGAGTTGGAACGCGCCGGTTCCTTGTCGGTTTCGCAACCCATGACGCGCCGGCGTCCATTCTCGTCGACCGTTGTGTGGATCGGAGGCAGCTTATCCCGCAACTGTTCCCAGAAGGCCCGGCGTTCGGCGCCCGCGGTTTCTTCCGACAGTTCGAGCAGTCGCGTCAGGACCCAGTGAAGACCGGCGACATCGGGCGTTGGGTTTTTGGCGTTGCGAATCGTTTCCAGCGCCTGAGCGGGGTACATGACGATTTTTCCGTCCGCATTCGTTTTATAGTGTCGATCCCAGAAGGGCAGCAGCGCGTCGGCCAGCGGCAGAAGAGTCTCGCCGATGAATGTCTTGTCACCGGTATGGGTGGCGTAATCGAGCGCCATTGCCAGAAGTTCGGGGGAGGCGGTGTATTCATAACGGATATAGGCATTCGTCAACATATGGACAGGCAGGTTTTTTCGTTGCCATCCGTAGTTGTCGTTGTTGTACATACCCCAGAAGTAGACGGTTTCGCCAATAAAGGCCCCCTCGTGATCGTACCAGACGCGCGTACGATATTCTTCCAGCGGCAGCATGTCGCGATACATACGGAAAAGCGGCTGCATCAGGTCGTAGTCGCCCGCCGCCAACATGGGCCAGTAGGCCAACCGAGTGTTCTGCCACCAGTAAGGGCCTCCCCATCGGCGGTAATCGGGGTCCAAACCGCTATCCGCCGCATCATGATCCACAGTAAAAATAGAGCCGTTAAATTTGACGGGGAATGCCCCGCGTCCACCGCACGCATTGATCCAGCGCTGCAGGATATAGCCGCGGGTGACCGCGTCTGCATCGTTTATCTCGCCTTCGGTTGCGCTTTTGGGAGCGGTGACACGAATCCAGCTTCGCTTCCAGAACGTGTTCCACCAGGCGTGGCGCGCGTCCCGCGCCGCGTCGAGATAAACCGCATGGGTTTTCACGATCCGCCGGTCAATTGTTGCGAGCCATTCGTCAACTGTGGGAGTCTGAGCGGTAAGAACATGTACGTTGAGAGCCAAGCGTTTAGTTGGGGTGTCCGTGGAAAGTGTTTCAGCATCGGTGCTGACCAGACCTTCGCCTTCAACAGCGGCGCCGAACGTGCGGTGAAGCAGGGGGTCGCTCGATTTTTCGATAAAGCCTTCCAGTCCCTGGTGTTTCAGGTTGTTTTCCCAAATGGAGCGTTCGTTACGATGGCACCAGACAATTCGATCAGTTTGGTCTTGAAAGACAGTATCCGGTTCTACGTAAACGGGATTGGGTCCACCCCGCATACCGTATGCCGAGTCCAGTTCGTCATTTTCAAGCGCCCGGCGCTCGGTACGCCAAAGATCCAGGTGCACTTCCGCGTTGAATGGCTCTTGTCCGCTGGCCTCCACTCGAATGACGGGGCGGTTTGCGTCTACCCAGATCTTAATCTCCGCCGATCTTTCCCCGTCCGCACCCCGGATCACGAGTTCTCCTTGGCGCAGCCGCAAGGTCTGTTTGAAAGATGCATGGGGACCGGACAGGTCCGGGAGAAGCGTGATGCGCAACCGACCAATCTTCAGCAACCGGCAATTCTCGCTCCACGCGTCTGTTTTGCTTATCAGAAGCGTAAGTACGCCGTCCGGTTCCACCCAGACATTGGTGCCGATATCGCCATTTCCGATCGGCATGGATCCCTTGTGATTTTTGCTGGGGGTATTCCATACAACGTTGTATGCATCCAGCGGTTCCGATCCTGATTCAGTCATGGTCGCTGCTCCCGTGGCTGTTATGCAAGCAATAAAGCAGAAGGTTGCCCGCGTTCGTCTGATGATATGTGACAGTGTTAAGCTCATCATGCGATTACCACGATGTCGTGAATCGCGACGCTTGGTATATCGACGTGCAGGCGACCGTCAGCGTGTGTCCAGGCCACGGCGCGACCTTCGGGTTCGAGCGTAACGGAATCGGGCCGCTGGTTCCACTCCAAGTCAATGCTTACCGGTCCCGTTGACGGTACTTCTTCAACGATGTGCAGCCGCGGTGTCAGTGTCGGATGGACGGCGCGATTGACCAGGTGTATGGCGGTAAAGTCTTTGCCCTGCCGCATCGAGATTTCGAGCGAGGGCGGCGCCGAGACGTCGAGGCGTCCGGATATGTCCCTTGATGTCAAGAGATGCCGGATAAAAGTCCGGATTCGCGGGTGATGCGACAGCAGGTAGCTTTCCATGATGGTTCCATGAATGCCGATGACTTGTCCCCTGCCTATGCGGTGCGCCGTGACAGCCGCAAACGCTGTTTCGTTAAAGCCGGGTTGCTGATTGCGCATGACGGGCGCGAGGGATTCCGCACCCGCAAGGTTGACGGGCCGCCAGGGGCCCTTCAGTGAGATGCATTCGCCGTCATGGGGAATATGCCAGGGGCCGGCGACAGCATCACCCGCGGCAACGATTCCCAAAAGGTCCGGGCACAGATCCGCCAGGTGCGCTCCGGTCATTAGCAACACGCCTCCGTCGGCAACGTACTGTTCCAGGCGTTCAAGCAACTCTGCACTGACGGGATCCTGTTCGGCGACGACGACAAGCGAATAATCGGACAGACGGTCAGTTAACCGAGTTTCGTCAAGCACGTCAACATGACGGTGATTTTCGATCAACGCATGCAGTGCTCCTTCAAATCCGTAGTAGCTTTCCCCTAGACAAAACGGGTAGGGGTTGTGGCGCCAGACATGCGGGTCGGCGACCAGTACCGCGGCATCGGGAATGGATTCAGTGAACTGACAATACGGCTGACGGTCCCGGCAGAATTGCCCAACCTCCGCGAAAATGTCCTGGTGCCATGAATTGAGTCGGCCGCCGCGTTGGGGCTGATCGTACAGGAACACGCTGCCGCCGCAGGACATGACCTCAGCGGCCTCCTGACAGAGATGGGGAACCGTCTTCGTCTGAGCGGGCATGTCCGGCGCGGCTCTACAGAAGGTCCAGGCCATCAGATTCCAGGGCATACGACGGCTGTCGATGTACCGGCCTTCCATCTCCGCGCGTTCGCAACCGAACGATGATGTGAAGTCTCCCGACAGATAATCCACCGGCGCCGTCACCGGTCCCGGTTGGCGTATCGTGTACATCCAATTGCTGCATACTGCACACGACGGTTTGCGTTTGTGCACTGCATCGGCGTACTTGCGGACGTATTCAACGAACGTATCTCTCTGAAACGCGCGCCACGCAGGAAAATCGGAATGCGAGGGATCCGTCGGGGGTTGTTCAATGCCCGTCCGCCTGGCGAATTCTTTCCGGCATCGTGCGCAGTAGCAGTCGCGGACGGCCCAGTTGTCGCCGTCGACCCAGAAACCGTCAACATCGTATTCGTCAACGATCTCCAGCAGTTGCGGGATCATTAATTCGTCCAGGTACGGGCTCAAGCGACAGACGATCCCGGGAGGTCGGCCGGGACGCGGTATGACCGGTTTTCCATCGGCATTCATCGCTCCCCACTCCGGATGCAGTTCCACCGCGCGCGTGTCCCAGACACCCGAGTAGTGCACGGACAGAGGGATCCCCAGGTCGGCGGTGACGTCGCGATGAATCCGCAGGGCGTCGTTGACTATTCCAGGAGACGGGGACCCCACCTTTGTTGGATAGCTTGTGTATCCAGGGTGTCCTTTGCAGTCGCACTGCACAAAATCCGGACCAACTTTTTCCAGTTCGGTGCGGAGGTGTTCCGGGGTAAGGGTTGCGCCCAATTCGGTGTCGGTTGCCCGGGCGTGCAGATCGTAGTGGAGTCCGAAAAAGCCGTTCACCCACCACGGGGTTGCCGCGGTGTTTTTATTGACGTTGTGTTCCATACCCAAAGTTTTCCTCTTTTTCTGAATTGCCTGATCGGATTCGGATTACGATTACGGATTTGAAGCGTGTTTCGCTTGATCTTTGATCTTTTTGTCTTAATCGATCCCACGGGATGCTTGTATCCTGAATCCGTGAGAAAACAACCGGCAAAAAGGACTTTTATCTTGCATGCAGACAAGTTACACAAGAACAGGGCCTTAACCCGTTGGGTAACGGGCATGTTTGCCGGTTGTTTTCCCGCAGGGGATTGTCCGTAGCACTGCATCTGCTTCCAAGCCTGTGCCTTACGGTACAAAGTACAGCGGCGGCTTGCCTTGAAAACATCTACAGCACTACGGACAATTCACGGATTCAGGTGTATGCCTATCTCTGTTTTTGTTTGATGGTTTTCAGCCATCGGTCGTGGTTCAGCAGAAAATGTCCGTTCATCTGTCCCAACTCATCGAAGGACACGGCGTCCAAGGTCAGCGTACCCTTTCCTATCTTGACGTGAAGACGTCCATCTGGCCACGCTTCCGCGAACACATCGCGACCACAGATTCTGGTGATGGCTTCGCGCCGGTGCGCACCGTCGACCGCCGGAAGCCTGCCGCCGACCGACATATCCATGCTGTCATCCTGCTCCGGACCGTGCACCGGGTCGAGCGACAGTCCGGTGGCGGGATCCACGCCGAAATCTTCGCCCGCTAATATGACGTCATTGCCGGCGGCCACATGGTTCCTGACCGCCTCGACCTTGCGTCGCCAGTCCGCGTGCCCCAGAAGTTGGTTGATCCGGTGGCGGCTGACGTCGCGGTCGAACGCATAATAGCTCAGGGCGCCCTTGTCGCGTTCCGCGCCGGTCAGGTAAAGTTCGCGCAGTGCATTAAGCAGGGCGATAAATTCGCTGTCGTTCACGTCGATACGACGCGGTGCGGCCGACGGATAGACAATATCTTCAGTGCGTGGCACGTTTTGCATCTTGGGATTTGGCAATGCACGGAGTGTTTTACGAGCTTCGAGGCCGGTGACGCAATCGCGCGCGATCACCGTCCAGTCACCCGGCGGATCGCCGAGCCGCGTCGGCACGATGACGTCTGTCTCGCCCGTAACGCTCAGTTTCCGGCTCAGCATGGGCATCCGCGTTCCCGACGAGTCACGTACGATCAGTTCAACGGGATGAGCACCCGACGGGGGCGTTCCGTTTTCAGTGGAAATCCGGACAACGCAGTGCAGGTCATCCTGACCCGGAATCAACTGGTCGGTGTGCATGCTGAGTGTGATGGTGCCGGGCGCGTGGGGGAGGACGGCGAAGAAGGCCGCTTCTCCAGGATTCAGTTCCACTGGAAAAACCGTTCCTTCGCGTAACGCGGCTTTGCTGCGCGTGGTGAAGGCGAACGGTTCCATTTCCTCAACGACCTGGCCACCGCCGCGCCGGCGCAATGGCATGCGTTCGCCGTTGAGAATGTCGTACACGGCCGCCGCAGGTTCGTTCAGCACCACCTGCCCGAGGATCTTCTGGCTCATCTTGTCGCTGTACAAAGCGAGCACGCGGATATCGCTGTCTTTCAGTTGGTATTGGTACTGGACCCAGTCGTTGATACCTGTGCCATATCGAAAGGGGCGTTCCACAAACAGGGCCGGCTCGACACCGCCCGCCCGCACCAGGTTATCGAGGAGCTGGCGCAGGGATTCCTCGTGAAACTCGCTGAGTTCATACTGGCCCCAGTGGTGGAAGGTCATGGCATTCAGGTGCACGGCTTGCCCGTCGCCGAAAGGATGCACGGTAATCATGGGTTCGTTTTCGTAGTTGCGCAAGACCACGTGCGTGTTCTCCGCCAAACTGCGCACATGCTGGTGTCCGAAGCTCCAGAGATACGGCGGTTCACTGCCCATGCGCGGGGTAAAACGCATCGGAAGTTGTTCGTCATCATGCGGTAGAATGACCATGCTGCGCTGCCCGACGATCTCCGGATCGAGCGTCAGCCCGAGCAGTTCGTCCAACCCGCCGCCCGGAATGGTATCGAACGGTTTACCGTTCCCGTTGTATTGCGCAATGACCGGCATGGTAATCAACATGCCGCCCGCCGCCACCATCTCCCGCATCCGCGCCGCGGCCGTGACAGGCATGGTTTCCACATACGGCACGACGAGCACGCGGCATTTGGGGATGTCCGCTTCCGTGACAAACCGGGGCGTGTAGCCGCTGGCGCTGAGCAGGCTGAACATCTGTGCTTCAGGTCCGCCCAGCCAGCCGGTGCCAGTGGATTTGTAGCCAAGCTGGCCCATGGCCATGTCGTTCGGACCCTGTGCATCGAGGTAGAAGCGCGGCCGGCTGTGAACGGTCTGCCAGTCCAGATCGGGATGGTATATGCCGACATCGAAATCGTCGACCGGGTAGAGGTCCAGGAAAAATTTCTCGCGCGGTTTTACTCGGGCCATCAGGCGTTTGAGCAGGATGGTGCTTCGTGAGTGGGTCAGATCGAAATTAAACTGTGAGCCCCAGTTCGAGATGAACGTCGATCCGCTGACCAGGGAGTTATTCCAGAACTGTCCCCAGGCGCGCGCGTCCTCGTCGAAGCCCCAATGGAAACTGAAGATAGGCGTGCTTCCTCCCCGCGAGCGCATTATCGCTTTGTTATGCCAGGCTTGCAGGACCTGTGCATTATACACAGGGTGGACCATGGTCATGGGGATGGGGCTGAACAGGTTGAACGTCAGCGAAAAGCTCATGCCCCAGTCCGCCGTTGGATTGCGTTCTCGCAGTGCGTCGGTGTACGTTTCGGCAACGCGCTCGGTGTACCAGAAAAAGAAACCGTGCGTGTCGATAACGGGTGCCAGATTGGCGGGCAGTTGCTCCGGCGGTCGCATGTACAGCCAGCCGGCGGGATAGCCGTAGCGCGTGTCGAGTTCGACTTGGTCGAAGGTCGCGAACTCACGTTCCCAGGCATCGTTTAACCGTGCCACTTCGCCGTATTTTTCTTGCACATACATACGGAAGAACCGATGCGCCCCTTCCGGTATGTCTTCGTTCGTTTTCCAGGTGCGTCCGAACGGATTGTTGCTCCAATGATAATAGAACCCGGTTTCTTCTCCGAAATCACGGATAACCCAGGCGGCGGAGTGCAAGCGCGAGTCTCGATTAAGGTTTTTTGCGACGCGTTCGCGCAGGTGCGAGAAGTCCGGCGTACGGAAATTGTTGGTGAACACCTCCATGCGGGTGGCGCCGTGCTGGTACCAGGCGCGCATGTTGAAGCGCGAAAGGTAGGGTTCTCTCCAGTGGTGCGCGGCGGAATAGCCGATACCGCGGTGGTACTTGGCAAACAACGGCATCATGGCGGCGGGGACGCTGCCGTCACCGCCCCAGTAATTACTGATCAGGATCTTTTCGCGCATCGTCCATGGTTCGTACCGCCAGAACCAAACCGTGCTTCGGTCGGTCCCCTGTTCCCCGTTCGCGACGAGTTGGGCGCTGAACGCCCATCCATCGACGCCGTAGTCCGGTAGTGTCCATTCGAACGTTTCTTCACGCGTTTCGTCGACCGTCACGGACGCCTTCCGTTGTTCATGATGCACGACAACGCCCATGCCGT
>JAIPIM010000115.1 GCA_021734725.1 Minisyncoccota bacterium
GTCGGCGCGTTGGCGCGGCGAAATGCCGGACTTCGATTCCAGACTCAACAGTCGTGCACGCGCACTCCATCTCACGCACCCCCTGTCGCAAGCCATCTACTACTCCGCCCTGCTCTTTGGACCGGCAACCCCAGAGGTCAGGGCTCAGGAGTCAGCATCCGGACCTCCGACCGCCGACCTCCGTCCTCCGTCTTCCGTCTTCCGACACATCTATCTCCGCGCCTTGCTTCCCCCGCGAAGCGATCGCTACGGCCACGCTCGCGACCGTATTCATTATGCTCTGCGGCACTATCCCCCTGATCTCTGGCGGAAGAGCATTCGTCCTAAACTGGAACGAGTGTTCGGAAACAAAGGGGCCATCCTGCCAAGAAGCACTTCCCCATCCGTGCCCATCCGAGATATCCGTGGTTGAAATCCCTTACGGCGTCTCGAAGAGCCTTCTTGCGGCCACTCTTTCCTTGCTTTCCTGTTGTACTCGGATGTCGCTTATGGTACGTTCAATACGTTTTGAACGATCCGTGCTGCATAATCGACGGGCACGAAGTGTGTCGCCCAGTGGTCCCTCCCGAACAATAGTATTCCCTCCTTTGTGTTGCTTGCGCCGTTTTGCGGCTGACCATTGACCATGTCAGCATCCCCGCATATTGACCCCATTGTTCGTCGCTTCATTGAGGACGCCGGCAACGCCAGCCAGTCTCTCGGAGCAGGTCGTGTGATCGGGCAGATCTATGCCTTCCTGTATTTCAGCCGGGAACCCCGTTGCCTGGCCGACATGCAGGCGGTCCTGGGCATCAGCAAGGGGGGCGCCAGCATGAGCGTCCGCCAATTGGAGCAATGGGGAGCCGCCCGGCGCGTGTGGGTCCACGGAGACCGCAAGGATTACTACGAAGCCAATGACTGGTTTGGCAAGATCATCAAGAGCATGCTCACTGAAGCAGTTGGCACAAAACTCGGCGCCTTACAGCGCTCCCTCGACGCCGCAGAGAAAGAACTGCAAGACATCGAAGGAAACGGTGAGCTCACCTTTGTCCGCGATCGTGTTGGCCGTCTCCGCCAATTCCAGAGCAAAGCCGCCAAAGTGTGGCGCAACCCCGTGCTTCAGCGACTGTTGAAATAAGATATGTGTGGCATCTGTGGTACATGGAGAATTGCTGACCGGATCCCGGTTCCGCGGATGGTTGAGGCCATGCGGCATCGTGGTCCCGACGACAATGGTGAGCTTGCTGATGGTCCTGCCCACATCGGCATGACGCGGCTGGCCATCATAGATGCGTCTTCCGGCGGACATCAGCCGATGAGCAATGCCGCGTCCACGGTCTGGATTGTCTACAACGGCGAGATGTACAGCTTCGCTGAAGAGCGCGAAGCGCTACGGGCCCGCGGTGAGACGTTTGTGTCCGGGTCTGACACAGAAGTCGTCCTGCGGATGTATGAAGTCCACGGCGACGATTTCCTGAAACGGCTGCGCGGCATGTTCGCTTTGGCCATTTACGACAAGCGGGGCGGGGTGGGGCGGGAACGCCTGCTGTTGGCGCGCGATCAACTCGGGATCAAGCCGCTACTCTATGCGTCCGTTGGCTCTGGTTGGGTGTTTGCGTCAGAAATGAAGGCGCTGCTTGCCGGGGGGCTCATTCCACGGCGTATGGACCCGATCGGCCTGCGGCAATTGTTGACTTTCGGTTCTGTTTATCAGCCCCGCACTATGGTCGACGGCGTAAAGATGCTCCTTCCGGGACACAAGCTTGTCCTCGACCATCGGGGTGCTCGCGACGAGGTGTACTGGACGCCGACGGTGGGACGCCGTGCCGACGTCGCAGGCGCAGACTATGAGGAACAGGTCGAGGTGCTGCAGGCGGCGCTGGCGGACAGCGTCGCGCGGCATATGGTCAGTGACGTCCCTCTGGGTGCGTTTCTCAGTGGCGGCGTGGACTCGTCCACATTGGTGGCCTTGATGGCACGGCAGGCAGGTCGCCGGGTCAAGACCTTTTCCGTGGGTTTCGAGGCAGAAGGGCGGCATATCGACGAGAGCGGTGAGGCGCGTGCAATTGCCGAGCAAGTGGGGGCTGAACACACCCATGTTACTGTCACCGGTGCCGATGTCGCCGACCAGATCCATGACATTGCCCGCGGGCTGGATCAGCCCTCAGTGGACGGGGTCAACAGCTACTTCGTGTCCAAAGCGGCCAAGCTCGGAATGACCGTCGCCATCTCGGGAACGGGAGGAGACGAGTTGTTTGCCGGTTACCCATGGTTCCGTCAGATGGCTTTTTACGAACAGCAGATGCAAGAGGCGGGTCCCTGGTCGAGGACGGTTGAAGAGGGTGTGGCCGCACTGGCTACGTGTTCATCGCTGGACTCAGTGATGCGGGGGGCGAGACGCTGGCGGCTGGCCAAGTGGCGCGAACGCGGCTTCCTTTTTCGCTATGCAGCATGCTACGGAATTTTTGGTGAGTTGGGTGCGCTTCGACTGCTGGCTCCTGATGTGCGCGCGGCGGCCCAGGCTGGGCACTCGCAGGCGCGGGATATCCGCCACAACGACATGCTATCCGGTGCCGGCGTTGTCGAGCGAGTCAGCGCCCTGTGTATACGCGGCTACACCACCAACCAGCTGCTCCGTGATATCGACGCCGTGTCCATGGCCCACTCGCTCGAGGTCCGCGTGCCATTCCTTGATGTACCCATGTTGGACTTGGCACTTTCATTGCCCCCGGAGACCAAACTCGGGCCGGTTTCCGGGCCGGAGCGGGAAGGCATTACCTACAATGACAGCGGGACCAAACGTATTCTTCTGGATGTCAATCGGCGGCTACTTGGACGAGACCTGGGTGCACAGCCGAAGCGCGGCTTCGCGATGCCATTTGACGAATGGTTGCGTGGTCCACTGCGTCCGGTGCTTCTGGAGACGACGTCCCGGCCAGACTTCGCCGGGGGATTGCTGGACCCCTTAGAAGTGGCGGCCGTGCGTCAGTCATTCCTGGATGGCAAGAGCACGTGGGCGCGTCCCTGGTTGCTGATGATGCTGGAGCTCTGGCGACAGGAAGTGCTGAACTGATGAGTCGCGGGCGCACGGTGCTGTTTGTCGGGATGACCGAAAGTGTGCATGCCGCACGTTGGATGCGACAGACCGCGGCACTCGGTTTCGAGCGGCATGTATTTCCCTCAGCCGGATTAGGACTGCATCCGGACTTGTCAGATGTGACGGTTCATTACCTTCTGGCGGCGCCACAGCCAGAGCGTGGACTACAATGCCAACCACAGTTGTGGCCCCTGAGTGCGGGTGGCTGGCGTGCAAACCGTTGGCGTCGTGATCGTTTGCTGGCGCGGGAATACCGCGACACGAAGCTGCGTGCCAGGCAGTTGGCGCACACCATCAGCAGGTTAGATCCAGACCTTATTCATACCCTTGAAACTCAACATGCGGGATACCTTGCGTTAGAGGCCAGGGAGCAACTTGGTAGCCAGTTTCCGCCCTGGTTGCACACTCCGTGGGGCAGCGATCTGTACCTCTTCGGACGCTTGCAGTCACACGAGCCGCGCATTCGAAAAATGTTGTCTCTTGTGGATGCATATCAGCCCAAGTCGAACCGGGACGCGAAACTTGCGCGTGACTATGGATTTCAAGGGAAGATCTTCGCTGCCATCCCCGGCAATGGGGGGTTTGACGTTTCGGCTTTCGGGACGCTGTGCAGTCCCGTGCCGCCGTCTCAACGGAAGCTGATCCATCTCAAGGGATATCAGGGCTGGGCAGGGCGTGCCCTTTTTGCGTTGCGCGCCCTGTACGACATCAGGTCGGAACTTACCGGTTTTCGTATCCGTGTCACAAGCGCGACGAACGAGATCGTGATCGCCGTTGAACTGCTCCGGCGCGAACATGGTTTGGACATCGAAGTCGTGCCCTCGGTTTCGCACGAGGAGATCATGAAGCTGCACGGGTCTGCCCGCGTATCGCTAGGCGCAAGCATCAGCGATGGCGTTCCCAACTCCATGCTTGAGGCCATGGCCATGGGCGCGTTTCCTATCGAGTCACGGGGAAGCTGTGCCGATGAATGGTTTGTAGACGGCTGTACAGGGCTGATTGTGGACCCGGAAGATACGGCAGGCATTGGCGCAGCTCTCGTGCGTGCGCTGCGTGATGACCAGCTTGTGGATGGTGCGGCGGCAGCCAATCGGCATGTAATCGAGGAACGACTGAACTTGCAGGTCATCGATAGGCTTGCCAGAGACATGTACGGAAGCATGTTGTCAGCCAACAACTGAACGATGACGTTGCCCCTCTGGAAACCGATATCACCCGGCGCGTTGTGCTCCAGCGGGCCGCCGCACCGGTGGCTAGCCTCCTCCCATGCCGATCGATGGCATCCCGCTCTAGCGCCAATTTGAAGAAAAATTTGCGATAATGGCTGACACGAAAAACACAAGAATCTTGCGAGTTCATCCGGCAAAAGGGCTTGTCCCGCTGAACATGGCAGAACTATGGGAATATCGAGAGTTGCTACTCTTTCTCCTATGGCGCGATATCAAAGGTCGCTATAAGCAAACTGCCTTTGGTCCACTTTGGATCCTCGGTGGTCCACTCATAAATATGGTGCTCCTTTCGCTTATATTCGGAAAGTTGGCGAAGCTTCCATCTGAGGGGATCCCGTACCCTCTGTTTGCCTATAGTGCCCTGTTGCCGTTTGGGTTGTTCAGTTCGTCTCTGACGGGAACAGCGACGAGCCTTCTGGATAACAGTGGGCTGATTTCAAAAGTCTATTTCCCGCGACTTATTACACCTCTGTTGCCGGTGTTGTCTGCATTTGTCAATTTCTCCGCTTCTTTTCTTATTCTCTTGGGTATGGTTTTTGCCTATGGCTTCATGCCGGGAGTCGAGATCCTTTGTTTGCCACTCTTCTTGCTCTTGGCGGCCATGACGGGTCTAGCTGTTGGACTATGGTGGGCCAGTTGGATCGTCCATTTTCGCGACTTGAGAGATGTTCTTCAGTACATCGTCAAGGCTTGGATGTATGCTTCACCGGTGGTGTATTCAAGTTCGATCATTGTTGACCGTTTCGGTCCTGAGTGGATGCCACTGTACCGATTGAACCCGATCGTTACCGTTGTTGATGGGGTCCGTTGGTGCCTTTTGGGCGTGGGGCAAGGTCCCGATAGTATGCTTGTGTTCTCGTATATTGTTGTCTTTCTGTTGTTGTTGGGCGGTGCATTCGCGTTCTGTCGTGCGGAGCGGACAATTGTTGACATTGCATAGGTGAGGGGACGGATGAGCGAGTTGAAGTCGATACGTGTCGATGGCCTTGGTAAGTGCTACCGCATCGGCGCACAGCGCAGGAAAGCCCAGACGGGGATCGTGGCATTACGCAACAGTCTTATGGCGCCTTTGGCATACTTGAAGCAGAAGATGACAGCAGCCACAGAGGAGGAGACTCTTTGGGCTCTTCGCGATGTCTCCTTTGATGTCCGTCCAGGCGAGATTGTCGGCATTGTTGGGCGCAATGGCGCGGGCAAAAGCACCCTTCTGAAGATCCTGTCCCGCATAACAGATCCGACGGCGGGCCACGCAGAGATCAGGGGGCGCATTAATGCGTTGATCGAAGTAGGCACCGGGTTCCATCCAGATCTCACGGGGCGGGAGAACGTCTATCTCAGTGCGGCGATTCACGGTATGCGGAAGGCAGTGGTGGATGCCCATTTAGATGATATTGTGGAATTCTCGGGCGTGGCCAAGTTTCTCGACACACCGGTCAAACGCTATTCCAGTGGCATGACTGTCCGGCTTGGGTTTGCGGTGGCCGCGCATCTCAATCCGGAAGTTCTTCTCGTCGATGAAGTCCTGGCAGTCGGCGACGCCGATTTCAGGAAGAAGTCGCTTGGCAAGATGCCGGGGGTAGCCGCTTCAGGACGCACTGTCCTGATTGTTAGTCACAACATGGGGGCGATACTGTCGTTGTGCACTCGGGCCATTCTGCTGGAGGACGGCCGTCTTGTTGCGGACGGGGTGGCCCAGGAGGTCGTCAGTACATATCTGTCGCGTGGGGCAACTCATTCAGGTGAGGCGCATGGCAATGAGATGCTTCGTCCCGGGCAGAAGCTCAAGATCCGCAGGCTACGGGCGCTGAATGTGCAGGGCAATGTAGCTGGTGAGTTTCAGAAATCACGCGGTGTTTGTATTGAAGTCGTCTTTGATGTACTGGAACCGGGCCGCGGCTATGTGGTCAATCTACAGCTGTTCAGCCTGGAGTTCGGGTGTATCCTGACCACGAGCAGCTGGGATAGTGACGTTGACTCAGGGGCGCAACGCAGGTGGGAAGAAGGGCGGCACGTGGCTCGGATTATGTTGCCAACAGAACTGTTACGCGGAGGTGAATACTGGGTTAAGGCAACGAGTGCAATGCCCGGAGTGTCCGTGTTGGACGAGATGGACGAAGAGCTACGATTCGTGCTAATGGATTCTGACAGCCCGCTTGCCAAGCATGCAGAGGGCCGAAGAGGGGTGATTCTTCCGATTTTGGCGTGGGACATCCGCAGAGATGATGAAGGCCGTACAACAAAAAAGGGTGGCGTATAGCCGCAGGCGCACATGATTCTGTGAGCTGCAGCCCCATCGCATGCGAAAGACTATCCATTTTATATATGCCAAGGGCAAAGGCATTCGTACGCCATGGGCGATCACGAACGAACTTCAATGCCGACTATCAGTGGAGTACGATGTAGTCGTGCACGACTGGGCGGAGAAGAAGGTCATTGTGCCGTCACCTGGCAATATCCTTCTGGGGCATCCGCACCCGGAACCTGACACGGTGTTTCGGCGCAGCTTCTGGCAAAAGGGGTGGGCAAAGCGCATTGTCATGATTCCGTTTCGACATGAGCCCTACATTAATGAGGTCGCATGGTGGGATCCATTGGTCAGGCACGCTGACCACTTCCTCGCAATTTGTGGCCGGTATTGGGTGGACACGATGGGGACGACATGGGTTTCTCACTGGAAACGCAATCTGATCCAGTTGGACCTGGCCGTCGACCGGGTCCACTTTCCCCGAATCAAGGAAGATTTTTCTCCCAAGGGAGAGCGCAAGTTTCTTTGCATCAGCTGGCCTGCCGCATATAAGGGGTTCGACTATTTTCTGGATCTGGTGCGTGCGAATCCCGGCCTGTCTTTTGCATGGGCAGGGCAGTATCCGGAGCGAGTCGATTGTCCTGAATTGACAAAGCTCGGGTATATGGACTTTTCTCTGGAACCCAGTAAAGCCATCTTGGCGCAGTACGACTTCATGCTCACTTGCGGGAGGTCTGACCCGAATCCGACGACCATTCTTGAGGCGGCGTCTTGGGGGATGGTTTCTATTTGTACCCCGCAAAGCGGGTATTACGACGAGGACTGGTTGGTCAACATTCCGTTGGACAACGTTCAGAAAGCGTCCGCTATTTTGCACGATCTGAATGAATGCGATCCAGCCAAGCTGGCATTGTTACGACGGAACGCGGATCACGCGCTTGACAGTCACTATACATGGGATCGTTTTGCCGCAGATGTGGCTTCCTGTATTGAAGCACCTCTGCCCCAATCCTTCACGAGGGTGCAATGGTTGATCGCATTGAGGAACTCATTTGTTCTCTCATGTATAAGGGCAAAGACGTATCTACTGGCAAACTCGGTTTGTCTTCATAGGCTACGGACCGTCTGGTGGTCCCTCCATGACTCGAAGAGAACATGATGCTGGAGTTCCCAGTATTCTTCCTCCGCTGTGGATACAGAGATCAGTAGATGAGGCCTTGCGCGCGCACACTGTGGGGCGCGCTTCATTCTGCAGGTGGCGGGCCGATGTCCGGCAGGCAGAAGAAGAAGTCTTTTTGCCCCTTGGTACGAAGAGCGGGAGTGTCTGCACGACTAGCGCGCGATGGCGCACAGGGGGACTTCCGTGGCGTCCGGATTCGTGATACCGAAGCTTACTTTATCGGCGAGAGGAAATGAGGAGATAGGCTATGGACAAGACGCTTAGCGACGAACTGCGATCCTTCTCCGGGATATGGCCGGGCGGGTACTACGAGGGTGACCCGATGGCACCTCTGTCCGTGTCCTCCTACGGGCAGTGCGGGTTCGTCAGCGTGCCGTATGCGATCTATCTATCGTGCATCCGGCCGTATGTTACGGGAGACACGGTTTCCTTGGAAATAGGGCCGGGACGCGGAGCGTGGACGAAGTGTCTCCTTCGCGCTAACCATGTGTGGGTCATGGACGCTGTCTCGGAACAAGAGAACCGCTTCTTCGAGTACCTGGGGCACCCTCGGAACGTGACCTACATACACGTCCACGATTTCTCGTGTGACGACCTGCCCCCCGATACGGTAACGTATATGTTCTCTTTTGGCTGTTTATGCCATGTGTCCCCGGTCGGCGTGCGTGAATACGCGAGGAACCTATTCCCTAAGTTGAAAAGCGGTTGCGAGTGTTTCTGGATGGTGTCCGACTATGCACTGCGCAACAGAACCGCAATGTCTATCGAGGATGTGAGCGTCTGGCGGGCCGTGAGGAAGTTGCTGCCACCCGGCCGCAAGTCACGCCTCATCGGGAGGGTACTGGACTTCGAGATGCGCCGCGAGCAACGGCTGACCCACAATCAGCACATCATGCCACCCGAACGGGACTCCGGACCAAACCCCGGACGCTGGTATGATTTGGGACTTGATGCCTGCATCCGTCTGCTGGAAGAGTGCGGATACGAAATTGTCGAAGCCAATGTTGGCGCTAGCCTGCGGGACCCAATCGTCCATTTTCGTAAGCCGTAGCGTCTCTCTGCATGGTGCTTGAACCGGAACGAGGAAAACCTCTAGTACATGAAAATGCCCTTCGCCGCTTGGTATCTCACCATAGTTCCCGGAGTTATCGCGGCCAAGTGTTGGACCAGTTGCAGTCAGTTCCTCTGGCAAAGATGCGACGATTGTTGAGAGAGCTCTGCCGGATAGTCACTTGCTCGCACTGAGTGAAAAGTAGTATTGCCTGCGTTGGCAAGGCTTACGAAAGGAAAGTCTTATGAGTGAGTCCCCCCCCCCGAGCGTGTTCATTGATGAATCAGCCCACGTCATCGAGGGTGAGGAAGCGGAAGCCCTTATCCGCGAGAGGTCGGAGCGCGAAGAAGTTTTTCTCAAGGCGGACAGTGGGATTGCGGCTGTGGACAGAGCCCGATGGGAGGAAGCTCAACGCTATGAACGCCGCACGTGGATGGAGAGCGGAGTGGACTTGCAGGGCGACCGGAACCGCTATCACCAGATTTGTCTCGGCGGGTACTCTGCTCTTCGGAAACACCATTTCGCGCGCGCGATAGAGCTTGGCTGTGGTCCCTTCACCAACATGAGGATTATTCATGAATGTTGCCGCATCGATCACATGCATTTGCTCGATCCGCTTCTGAATGATTACCTCCGCCATCCGTACTGTCAGTACACAAACGGGCGACTCGGGGGGGGGAAGCGATTGCTCGGTGATGTGTTCAGGTGGCGCGACGAAGGCCGGCGCTTGCTCGCGCATCCTTGGCAGCTCCCGCTCGCGCTGTACAAGGCGCTGAGTCACGGTGGATGGAAGGGGGCGGAGGTGACTCTGGTGCCCTCAATGATTGAAGAGTGTAAAGCGGTGGCTCATTTCGATCTGGTTGTGATGGTCAATGTTCTCGAACACTGCCAGGATGGACATGCCGTTCTTCAAAAGATATTGGAGCTGACTACCCGTGGAAGCATCCTCGTTTTTGGAGATCTTCTGTTTGATGTAGAAAAGATCAAACAGACCCACCGCAAGCTGTATGATGTCGGTCACCCCCTACGCATAGACGGTACGGTGATTCGTTCATTCCTGGCAGGCAATTTTCAGGAATTGCACAGGTGTGAGAAGAGGATTCCTCGATCGTTCCATGACATAGAGCTTGAAGATAACGAGTTGTACTTTATCGGCACGCGGGTTTAGTTGCCGCGATAGGGGCTGTCCCCCGTCCGCCCCCCGTCCGCCAATTCTCGCACACTAGGGGCATTTCCCGAACATGCAAATTGCGGTTGGTTTCACGCCCGGCGGCAACGGGACGTATGGTATTACTTACCCGCGAAATCTCTCAGGGGCGTACGCATGGCAGGTCGGACCTTTCCCGCATTTTCAATGAACTGAACTGCATGCAGTGTCCCAAAATCACTGATTTGCCCGCCCCTCCTGCCGGTCGCACAGGATGGCCGTGGACGGTGCCGGAGGACGGAACACGGAGAACGGAACACGGAGAACGCAAGTGGCCGCGGATTACCGTTGTCACTCCCAGTTTCAATCAGGGGAAATTTATTGAGGAGACGATCCGTTCGGTCCTGTTGCAGGGGTACGAGGATCTTGAGTACATTATCATGGATGGTGGCAGCACGGATGGCACCGTCGCCATCATTCGTAAGTACGAGCCATGGCTCACGTATTGGCAGAGCCAGCCTGATAAGGGCCAAACCAACGCCATCAATGCTGGGTTGAGTCGTGCAACAGGCAATGTGTTGTGTTATCTGAATTCGGACGATGTCTACGAACCATCGACCTTTTCACGCGTTGGCTCATTGTTTGCCGATGACACGCGTGACCTGATCTATGGCGACTACGCCACTATTGATGAGTTGGGGGATGTCGTCCGTAAGGTCTGTTCGCCGGTGTTTGACGTAGGCACCTTGATGTTGGACAACTACATAGCTCAACCCACGGTCTTTATGGCGCGGCATGTGTGGGCGTCGGTGGGCCCCTTCAATGCCTCACTTCACTACTCAATGGACTATGATTTTTGGCTTCGCGCGGCGGCAAAGGGGTTCAGTTTTCAAAAGGAACCGAGCGCGCTTGCTCGCTTTCGTTTGCATGGAGAATCCAAGACGCAATCGCAGGAATATGGATTCTGGCATGATTGCATTCAACTCCATGAAGAGCTTCGTGCCTCCATTAGTACTCCTGAGGAAATGAGAAGTCTTTCTTCGCGTGCCCTTGCCAGATTTCATTGGCGAGCGGCATCGGCAAGCTGGTGCTCCGGGAATCTCGAAGGAGCCCGCAGCCATCTGTCACAAGGTGCGGATTTCTACTTCAGGGATCCGTTTCTTGCCAATCTTCACATTGCGCTGCAGCTGATCCTGCAAGATGAAGATGGTATGCTGGTCCCGATTCGAT
>JAIPIM010000116.1 GCA_021734725.1 Minisyncoccota bacterium
AATGCTGAAGAAGTGGCCTCCCCACACCTTGTGGGAGACGTTAAAGGGCGCGACTGCGTCCTGGTGGACGACCTGACGGCAACCGGCGGCACGCTCATCGCCGCCTCCGAAAAACTTAAAGAACACGGTGCATCTCGTATCTTCGCCGCCGTTTCGCATTGCGGAATGGTCGATGACGCTTATAAACGTATTGAAGAAAGTTGTATAACCGAGCTTTTGACGACGGATACGATACCGGCGGGCGCGGAAGAAAAATGCAGCAAAATTCGTGTTCTGAGCGTGGCCAGCCTTTTAGGCGAGGCCATACGCCGTATTCATGAAGGACGCTCTGTTTCATCGTTGTTTCGACTCGACTAACCGGACAAACACAGGAATCTGACCGATGGCAGTAGAAGAAATAATCCTGCAAGCAGCAAAACGTACTGAAACTGGAACCCGGCCGGCACGCCGTCTGAGGGCGGAAGGCAAGGTTCCCGCCGTCGTGTATGGCCACGGGAAAAATGCCGTTCTTTTGGTATTGGACGCCAAGGACCTGCACTCATACATCCATCATACCGGGCTCATTAAACTCGATATCAGCGGTAGAAAGCGTGACGTCTCGGCTGTCATTAAGGATATTCAGCTCGACAGTCTGCGGGGAGAGATTAAACACGTTGATTTCCAGGAAGTGCGAGCAGACGAGGTCATTACGGCTACCGTGCCACTGGAATCCCACGGTACACCGGCCGGCGAACAGGCGGGTGGCATGCTTGAACAAATCCTGCACGAGGTTGAGATCCGCTGCGCCGTCAACAAAATGCCCGAAACAATCGAAGTGGACGTTTCGGATCTGAACATCGATGATTCCATCTCTTTGGCGGGGTTACCGTTGCCAGAGGGTGCCGCTGTTATCGGCGACCCCGAGCAGATTGCATTCATCGTAAGTCTGCCGTCTATGGAAGTCGAGGAAGAAGAGGCTGAAGAAGAAGCCCTCCTGGAAGGCGAAGAAGAATTGGAAGAACCGGAGGTCATCGGAAAAGGCAAGACGGAAGAGGAAGAACCGGAAGACAACGAACAAGGATAACCGCTTGGCCCGATGTCAGTGCCAGTACAATTGGTCGTCGGTTTGGGGAACCCGGGCGCCGACTATGCGATGACTCGACATAATGTCGGTTTCATGGTCGCCGACGCTGTCGCCGAAGCACTGAACTCCAAAGACCGGGAAAAACAACAATTCAAAAGTTTGATTCGGCAGATACGCGTTGCGGGAAGAACCGTCGTCATAGCCAAGCCGTTGACGTTCATGAACCGCAGTGGAGATGCAATTGTAAAACTTGTAAATGCGTTTGACCTTACGCCCGGTGAGGTGTTTGTTATTTATGATTGCCTGGACCTGCCGCTGGGGCGACTGAGAATACGTCAAACAGGTGGCAGCGGCGGCCACCGAGGAATGGATTCTGTACTGGCGGCCCTGGGAACACAAACGGTTCCCCGACTGCGAGTGGGTATCGGACGTCAGAATGAACGTGATGCTGTAGACCACGTGTTGTCACCGTGGTCCAACGATGAGACAAGGCTCGTTAAAGAGATCGTCGAGGCTGCTGCCGACGCTGTTTTAATGGCACTGCGTGCCGGCGTCGAACGCACCATGAACACGTACAATGTATGGAAACCGTCCGAACATAAAACCGTGACGATAGGGACGGACAGGACAACGAAGGAGACAGGGAATTGAGAACTTACGAAGCAGTCTTTGTACTGGATGAGTCCAAGTTCGATGATGCAGGCGACGCGCTAGCAAAGGAAGTCGAGCAAAACATTGAGCAGTTGGGCGGACGAGTACGCAAGAAAACCGCCATGGGCCGCAGACCTTTCAGTCGACCCATGAAGAAAAAAAACGCAGGGATCTACTGGGACTTCATCTTCGACATGGAGTCGTCCAACGTTGACTCGCTGGAAGGTATCTATCGCCTCAATGATGCGGTTTTGCGCACGGGGATTTTCTTGTACGAAGGCCCCACTCCGGAGAACAATGAGAAGACCGCCGATGAAAGACGCTAGAAGTCTGTCCGGCTGAAAAACCAGACAGCCCCTTGGAAACCGCACATGTCGTCATTAAATAAAGTTTTTCTCATGGGCAATCTGACCCGTGACCCGGAGCTACGCCAGACACCCGGGGGCGCGTCAGTCTGTACGTTCGGAATCGCTGTAAACCGACGCTATAAAACCTCCCAGGGAGAGGACCGTGAGGAAACCTGCTTTGTTGATATCGAAACGTGGGGACGGCAAGCTGAAACCTGTCACCAACATTTGCGTAAGGGAGCACCCGCACTTGTCGAGGGCCGCCTGCAGCAAGATCGGTGGGAGGACAAGGAAACCGGACAGGCACGAAGCCGCTTGCTTGTTCGTGCTCTTCAAGTACAGTTCCTGAGCACCTTCAGCGGCCCGGACCGCGAACGACCAGGCTCACGCGGGGCAGAACCCGGATCAACGGGCGGGAATCAGGCAGGGAACGAACCCGACATGCCGGATTTCGAGCCTATTGATTCGTCCGAAGATGATATACCATTCTGAATGAAAAACGTCCGTAAACCGTAGATACCGGAAACTGACATAAAGGAGTTGCCCATGGCTTCATCAACAGCACGAGCAGTACGCAGACGCAAGAGAAAGCTTGCAAAGAAGAAGGTATGCCGGCTGTGCGCCGGTAACGTCACCCGCATCGATTTCAAAGATACCGACCTTCTCTCACGGTATCAGACTGAACAGGGAAAGATCCTGCCCAGGCGCATTACAGGTAATTGCTTTCGACATCAAAAGATGCTGAGCAACGCTGTGAAGCGCGCCCGTAATCTGGGTTTTGCGATGTAACGAAGGCCGGAGAAAACACATGGCAATGGAATTAATACTCCTCGAAGACGTTAATAATCTGGGCTCCATTGGGGATCGCGTACGCGTCGCCGATGGATATGCGCGCAACTACTTGCTGCCGCGTAACTTGGCAGCCCCTCTGACAGAGGCCACGTTGCGTCAGCTGGAAGCTAAGAAACGTGCCCTGCAACAAGAAGCTGAACAACGGATCGCCGTCGCCCAAAGCATGGCTGAAAAGATTGACAACATGTCCGTCACCATCCCCGTAGAAGCCATGGAGGACGACACGCTCTATGGTTCGGTCGGTGAAAAACAGATTGCGGAGGCTCTGGCACAGCACGGGATCGAAATCAATGAGGATTCCGTCCACATGGATGAACACATCCGGCAATTGGGCGTCTATAACATAGATATCCAGTTACACCCCGAGGTCCAGACATCACTCAAGCTGTGGGTGGTCAGAAAATAACGGAACACAGTGTAAACAGGTGTAGCGTCGGCGTAATAGATGCTGTCGGATGGCCTTCCTGACGGAATCGCTGTCCGGCAGCTTTTTTATTGCAAAACCTTCGCCGGTCATCTTTACACGACTTCCTCGAGCGCTAAACTAAATACTGAGAATACTGACACACAGTGGACATCGACCGTACCCGCAAGGGTCGAGATCAACCCCACCACCACATCATGCCAGACGACCGTTCAGCAACACCATCTGTATCGCTTCTCCGCGGTGACCGTCCCCTCCCGCACAACACGGAGGCGGAAGTCGCGGTACTGGGCTCCGTGCTTCTCGATCCTGCCGTCGCTCTGGATGCCGCAGCCAGTGCATTGAATTTCAGCGGCAGCTTTTACCATCCGGCGCATCAGGAGATCTTCCAGACACTGCTGCGGCTTGCCAACAACAGCAAGGGGGCCCGCGGAGCCATTGATGTGGTGACGCTCAGCGATGCATTGGAAAAGCGGCAAAAACTCGAAGACGTCGGCGGACGCGCTTATCTCACACAACTGCTCAACAGCGTGCCTACCGCGGCCAATGTTGAATACTACGTCGATATTGTTCACCAGAATGCCATTCTTCGGCGGCTCATCAGGAGCAGCACGGAAACCTTGGAAAAATGCTTTGAACCTCATGATTCAGTACGTACTCTGATTGATGAGATTGAAAGTGAAATCCTCACCATCACCGGATTGAAGCAGGGACGGGATATGGTGGCAGTCGGCGATATGATTTTCGGTGCCATCGAACACATCGAAAAACTGCACCAAAAAGACCCGCTCATTATGGGGCTGCAAACCGGATTTGCAGGCTTGGATGACATCATACTTGGCTTGCGCGCAGGGGAAATGTTTGTACTCGCCGCACGCCCGTCCATCGGCAAAACAGCGCTTGCGCTGAACATGGCGGAGAACATCGCCATGCGGAGTGACGGTGTACCCGTCGGAATCTTCAGCCTGGAAATGAGCACAAAGCAGTTGGTGCTGCGCCTTCTCTGCAGTCTGGCACGGATCAGCTTGGCTGACATTCGAGACTGTGCGCTTTCCCAAGGACGGTGGCAGGAAATTATGCGCGCGGGAGACCGCCTGCGTAAGGCGCCTATTTACATTGACGATACCTCTGCAAATCTGGACATTGTTGAATTACGAGCTCGTGCCCGACGCATGAAACGGGAGCATGACATCCAGGTTTTATTCATTGACTATCTTCAACTCCTCAAACCGGTAAACGCAAACAAAAATACAACCCGGGAGAACGAAGTTTCACAGATTTCCGGCGGCATCAAAAGCTTGGCAAAGGAACTGGATATTCCTATCGTTGTGCTTGCGCAATTGAATCGCCAGGCCGAGCAGGCGGGCCAACGCCCGAAACTTTCGCACCTGCGTGAGTCCGGAGCCATAGAACAGGATGCCGATGTTGTTGCACTGCTCCACCGGGAACGAGACGTTGAAAGCTCCACACCGATAGATCCCCGCACCGGCATGGAATCCGAATTGGTGGTGGCGAAACACAGAAACGGTAGAACCGGCGTGGCAAGCCTCCTGTTTATACCTGCATACACCCGCTTTGAAAATCGTTCCGCCATACCGGACGAAGATGTGCCGGCCACCGAATGAAGGCGCTGGATACCGATGCTTGCACCCAGACAGCAGCAGAAACGCTGACAATCATCCCCGGCAAGAAAAAACATCGCATCGGTATTTCGACAAACACTGAACTGGGGATACGTTAAGAAGTTTGATGTGCTGTAGTGTCGTGTGCGCTCGGGAAAATCCGCGATACCGAACCCCGTTATTGCACCGGCGAGCACGTCATAAAAAGTGTCCGTCCCAACGGCATTCGCAACGAAACTGGAGGAGAACATTATGTTTCCGTCACAAGCTACTCATAACCGCACACTTCTGTCTGTAACCGCCGTACTCTGCGCCGTATTCGCATGGGCTCTTTCAGCCACGGCCCAGGAGATCTCGGAGGTCACCATCCAGACGCGCGCCGGTGAACCCTTTGCCGAGGAAGTGGTGCCGGCAACCATCCACAGCCGTGAAGGAACCGAATTCGATGCCGAAATCCTCTCGCAAGACATCGAACGCTTATACAAAACAGGCCTGATCACCGACGTCGAGGCCACATACAAAACGCAGGCGGACGGTACGGTGGCTATCACGTTCACAGTCGTACCGGTGCCGCGAGTCAACGCCATCATCATTGAGGGTAACGATTATCTGAGTGACGGCAAAATACGGGACAAAATAACCGTGAAGACGGGCGAGCGGCTCGATCGCAAAGCCGTCGCCGAGAGTCGCCTGGCTGTAGAAACAATGTACGACCGAAAAGGGTATCACGGATCCACGGTGGAAATCCGTGAAACGCCGATGCCTCAGGCCAACAAAGTAAACCTCCTTTTCCAAGTTAAGGAAAACCCGCGTTACAAGCTGCGGAGCGTAGACTTTGCAGGCAACAAGGTGTTCTCGGACCGCAAACTTCGCGGGCAGATGCAAACCGATCCAACCTTCTGGAGCCATATTTTCCCAGCTGGCTTTTTTGCGGAACAGAAACTCCAGGCAGACCGACAAAGACTGCAATCGTTTTATGCCGGGCATGGCTACCTGGACTTCAACATCTCCAACATCGAACGCAAATACAGCTCCAATCGTCAGTGGATCTCCATTGTCATTCATGTTGTTGAGGGACCCCAGTATACGGTCGATTCAGTGGCCGTCGCCGGACATAAAAAGTTCGGTTCAGGAGAACTGATGCCGCTCGTAACTCTGGCCGCGGGCGATGTCTATGACCCCCGCACCGTCAATCGTGATATTCAGGCGATTAAAAGAGAATACGGCCCGCTGGGCTACATCGACCTCAGCGTGCGCCCCCTGGTGCAAAAAGACACAGCCACCGATACCGTGGACGTCACATACCAAATTACGGAAGGCACCCCCGCCCGCATTCGCGATATCACAATTATAGGCAACGAAGTCACCAAAGACGAGGTCATCCGGCGGGAACTGAGAATTATGCCGGGCGAACCCGCCGATCCACAGAAGATCAGGACATCCGAAGCGGTACTCAGGAACCTGCAGTACTTCGAAACCGTCTCGATCTCCCCGAAAAGTACCCCGGTTGACGATCTGAAGGATCTGGAAGTGCGGGTCAAGGAACAACGTACGGGGCAACTCATGGCGGGGGCGGGAATATCCAGTGAAGAAAACATTGTCGGGACACTGGAAATCGCACAACGCAACTTCGACTGGCGGGACTGGCCCACCCTGACCGGTGGCGGTCAGCGTGTGCGCATGCGCCTGCAACTTGGTACCGAGAGTAACGAATTCTCCTTCTCGTTCGTCGAACCATGGTGGCTGGACCGCCGCTTACGACTCGAGTTGAACGCCATGCACGTTGTACGTGATGAAGATGAGTATAGCCGTACAACCACCGGTGGCGCGGCCTCCGTCACGCGAAAATGGCTGACCAACTGGCGCCAGTCCATCGGCTACCGAATAAACCTGGTCAGCCTCGACGAGTTCGAGGATGACGCGAGCCAGGAATTGCGGGACGAAGAAGGGGATTACACCGTCAGTGCATTAACGTTTTCACTCTCGCGTGACACCCGGGACCGCGTGGTCAACCCCACCCGCGGTTCTCAACTGGGATTCCACCTGGACCTGCAACCCGAAGCATTGGGAGGCTACACAAACCTGTACCGGCTGGACATGGAAGGCACCAAGTATTTCCCCGTTATCGAACGAGGTGTACTGAAAGTGCGCGGGGAGTTGGGGGTGGTGGACGAAATGGGCGGCGGCGATCCAGTGGCGATTTTCGACCGCTACTTCGCCGGTGGTTCATCCTCGTTCCGCGGCTTCGACCGGCGTGAAATCAGTCCAGTCGATGTGAATGGAGATTCCGTCGGCGGACAATCCATATTCCTGGGCTCCGCGGAATTCATCTATCAGGTCGTTGAAACGGTATACGCGAGCGTGTTCTCCGACTTCGGAAACGTTTGGCGCGACGCCTACGATTGGCAGCCGGATGAGATCAATGTCAGCGTAGGCCTCGGGCTGCAATTAGACCTTCCCATTGGCCCCATCCGCCTCGACTATGGCTGGCCGATTGTCGTTGAAGATGACGAACTCGATACCGGCGGGCGGCTTCACTTCAAGCTGGGCTACTATTTTTAGTACACTGACATCTTGCGGTCGCTAGCCACGGACGCCTTTACGAAACCGAGTTCCCTCCCGGAGGTCTCATGAAGATCCTAAACCTCTACATCGGGAGAAATCTCCTCGTGGCCTTCGGAATGGCTCTCGTTATCTTGACATTTGTCATGATTTCAGCCAATTTACTGCGGGCGTTTGACCTGATTGCCAGAGGAGTTTCCCCCGCCACACTCGCTGCATTCGTCGTCTACCTTCTGCCGCATATGCTGCAGTTCACGGTGCCGCTCGCCCTGCTATGCGCAACGGTCTTGGTCTTCAGCCGCCTTTCGGCGGACCGTGAACTCACTGCCATGCGCGCCAGCGGAATCAGCATTTGGCAGATTGTGGCGCCGAGCTTGCTCATGGCTGTTGTACTGAGTGGAGTTTGCCTGTACCTCCAGGCCGAGCTTGCACCGGAATACCGCTACAGGGCGGAAAACCTCAAAAACCCAGCCGCGATCCGTGATCCAACAGGCCTCCTGGAAGCCGGTCGGCACATTGAATTTCCAAGACGTATTGTCTATATCGGCAGAAAACATGACGACGTGATGAGAGATCTGCAGATCTATGTGCTCGACAAGCAGGGACAGATCACCCAGGATCTGATGGCTGAACGCGGACACATCAAGACGTTTAATCCGAATCGGGGTGAGATCACCCTTGCATTGCACGGTGTTGTAGCCGTGGACATCGTTCGCGACGCCTCAGGAACAGAGAAAACACGCCACTGGAGTGCCAAAGATCTGGAGCACACCATTACCATGGGAACGAATGCCAACAGTCGCAGGCTGACACGGAAGCCCAAATACATGACAATCCGTACCTTGCTCGGCGCCATCTACCTCGCCCAGCAGCAAGGAGAATCGGCCAGCCATCTGTACATGGAATTGCACAAGCGCCTGTCACTTGCATTCGCGCCAATGGGGTTCCTCCTCATGGGCATCCCGTTCGGATTGCACACCCGACGGTCGGAAACATCGGTCGGGTTGGTTATCAGTCTTATACTCGCATTTGTGTTCTATTGCTTTCTCCTCCTCGCTGACACGCTGGAGGACCAAAGTCAATACCACCCGGAATTCCTGGTCTGGCTGCCAAACATCATCTATCAGTTGGGCGGATTGACCGCTTTGCACTACATTACCAAACGGTAGACGCAACTACCAACATGCCGAACTCGAAGCTGCTGTCTGCGTCTCTCGCAAGTGTGCCCCCGTGTCACAGCCGTGTATGCCGCACCAGACGTTGACACGCAGTGCGACATCAAAAAGATACCATGCCCACGAAGGTCTATGGCAAATTGCGACATACGAAAAAAAAACGACTTTGTCTCGCACTTCCGGTTGTTATGCTCAGAATGGTTTTGGATGTAGGTTCGAGACAAGGTTTAGCTCTATTGTGAAAAAGTCTAGAAGGAATAATGAAGGAGTTTATTGACACAATCCGCAATTTCGCGATCATCGCCCACATCGACCACGGCAAGTCGACGATCGCGGACCGTTTCCTGCTCCATACCCATACCATTTCCGAACGGGATTTCCACGATCAAGTTCTGGACGATATGGACCTCGAGCAGGAACGCGGCATAACCATCAAATCACATCCCGTGCGCATGGTGTACGAGCGCAACCCCGGAGAATCCTACCGGCTCAATCTCATTGACACCCCCGGGCATGTCGACTTCTCCTATGAGGTCAGCCGCAGCCTCGCGGCATGTGAAGGTGCTTTGCTCGTCATCGATGCAGCCCAGGGCGTGCAAGCTCAGACAGTTGCGAACGTTAATCTGGCTATGCAGCTGAACCTGGAGATCATCCCGGACATCAATAAAATCGACCTGCCGGCCGCGGATCCGGAAACTTGCCTCGTGCAGATGGAAGAAATCCTGGCTCTGCCAGCAGACGATGCTCTCCTGGTAAGCGCAAAGGATGACATCGGCATCGATGATTTGTTGGAAGCCATTGTCGATCGCATACCCGCTCCGCCCCTTCCGGAAGACGAACGCTTGCGCGCACTGGTTTTCGATTCGGTCTACAATCCATATCGCGGCGTTATCAGCTATGTCCGTGTTGTCAGCGGCAGCACCGACACCGGCAATCCTATTCAACTGTTCACCTCTAAACTCGAAACCGAAGTGAAAGAGACAGGTTTCTTCCGCCCCAAGATGACGCCGGTAGAAAGCCTCAGCACTGGTGACGTCGGCTACATTATTACCAGCATCAAGGACCCGGCGGACATTCGCATCGGGGATACGATCACGTCGACGTCGGAGCCCTGCAACACCCCACTACCCGGATTCAAGGAATTGCAACCCATGGTGTTCAGCGGGGTTTACCCCATTGATACGCGGGACTTTGACAGCCTCAAGTTGAGCATTTCTAAACTGCAGTTGAATGACGCCGCATTTGTGGCCCAGCCCGAAACGTCCGCCGCTCTCGGCCCAGGGTTCCGCTGCGGCTTCCTGGGACTCCTGCATATGGAAATTGTACAGGAGCGATTGCGCCGGGAATACAATATGGATATCATCGTTACATACCCCAGCGTGGTTTATCGCGTTGCTCTTAAGGACGGAGATGTCATCGAGCTTGAGAACCCCGCCCACCTCCCGGACCCCACGGATATCGACCACATACAGGAACCCATTATCAATGCCAAGATTATTACCCCCACAGACTACCTGGGAAATGTTATGCAGTTGATCATGGAAAAACGCGGCGACGGCTTGGAAACGCATACCGTTGATGAACGTCATGTCCTTATTCATGCCTGCCTGCCACTGCACGAAATTGTGATCGAGTTCTATGACCGCCTGAAGACTATTACCCGCGGCTACGGCAGCATGGACTACGAGCGCGCCGGATATCGGACAGAGGACTTGGCGCGACTTGAAATCCTGGTCAACGGAGAAACCGTCGATGCATTCGCTTCAATCGTGCATCGAGACCACGCCGCTCAACGAGGTCGCCAGCTCGCCGAACGACTGAAGGAAGTCATCCCCCAACAACTCTATCAAATTGCCATTCAGGCAGCAGTAGGCGGGAAAATCGTGGCTCGCGAAAATGTGCGGGCTCTGAGAAAGAATGTGACCGCTAAATGCTATGGCGGTGATATCACGCGCAAACGTAAACTCCTCGAAAAACAAAAAGCCGGTAAGAAGCGTATGAAACAAGTGGGAAAAGTCGAAATCCCGCAGGACGCTTTTGTCGCCGTCTTAAAAGCGAAAGAATAAACCGTGAAACTCGTTCTCTTCATTGTACTGGAACTGATTCTCTTTTATTTCCTCGCAGGCCACTTTCTATTGCGTAGAGTGCTGCCGCGCGCATACAAACGGAAACGTCTCATGAAGGACTACGAACACCATATCCGCCGCATGGTGCGCGTGCATCGCGATGTCTTGGACGAAAAACATCTGCAGCCCTTGACTGAAGCGGCGAATACCCTGCGGCAAAAACGTCAGCAGAGCGACATCGAAAAAGAGGCCGTTGACCGAACGATACAAGATGCCGACGAGACACTCCGGAAACTGGTGCCGCGGCATATTCGCCAACGGCACTGGATCGGCGAATACCTGGAAGTCATGACCGTCG
>JAIPIM010000117.1 GCA_021734725.1 Minisyncoccota bacterium
TAGGAAGAAAAAGATGATACAGCCAACAATGCACCATCTTGGTAGCGGTAACGCGCCCAACCAGGCCGCCAGTTCAAAAGGGATCCGGGTTACGGCCAGGAAATGTCCGAAGATAACCGCGCCGGCCACGATGAACATCACCATGCAGGAGGTACGTGCCGTCTCCAGCAGCGCACGTATGAAGCCGTGCCATGTCAGTTGTCTGCGCAGAATGGCGAGGACAATAACACCGGCGGCGCCGATCGCGGCCGCTTCAGTGGGTGTGAATATCCCTTTGAACAAACCACCGATAACCAGGGCAAATAACACTATGGCTTCGCCGGTCCCCAGCAATGATTTGAACTTGGCTGGCCAGGGCATGCCTTGAACGTCGGGCGCAAGTTCCGGCCGACGCTTGCACATAATCAAAATTGTCAGACAAAACAAAACCGCAATGAGTATACCCGGAACAATGCCGGCCATGAACAGTTTTCCTACAGACTGTTCGCTCATGACTCCATAGACGATGAAAACCACGCTCGGCGGGATCAGCATGCCAATGCTTCCGCCCGCGGCGACGGCGCCGGTCCCCAGTTCCATGCTGTACCCGTAGCGTTTCATCTCCGGCAAGGCTACCGCGGACATAGTTGCGGCCGTTGCCGGTCCCGAGCCGCAAATGGCGCCAAAGATGGTGCAGGCGCCAACGGTTGCCATGGCAAGTCCGCCGCGAAGTGCGCCGAACCAGCAGTGGGCACTGTCGAACAAACGCCTGCTGATACCGGCATGGAAGGCAATCTGCCCCATGAATACAAACAGGGGGATGACCGTAAGGCTGTAGTTCGCGAAGGTATTAAACAAGTCACTGGCGGCCATACTCATGGCGGCATGCGGATCGCCAAGAATGACGGCGAATCCGACCATCCCGACGAGCGCCATGACAAAGCCCACCGGAATGCTGCTCATGAGTAACACGAGCAGCACCGCCAATCCCAAAAGACCGATTTGCAGTGGGGTCATGGTCGGATCATCTCCCTTCCGGGATGAACCAGGTGGTGAAGGATAACCAGTACAACCAGGAAACACACCACCGCAACAACGTACACCACGGGATAAAGAGGGAGCTCGAGCGTCGGTGTTACCTCCCCGCTCAGGCGGAGGGCGCGGGCATACAAAATGGTCTGCCAGCCAAGCACGGCAAACAAGGCCATTCCGATGCAACGGTTGACGGTGTCCACAACAATTCGGGCGCGTCGTCTCAACTTGTGGAAGAAAAACTCCACGGCCACATGCCCCTTGACCGCTGTTGTGTAGGGCAGGGCGCAGGCGATGGCCAGTCCTCCCAGCACGGTGACCAGGTCATAGGCGCCGGGAAGGGGGCGCCAGAGCGCGCGCCCGAGGACATCGAGCGTTGTAATAATCGTCATGCTCACCACCGCTGTACCTGCGAGAGCCGTGGTTGCATACACCAGCGTCCGCAGGCTTCGGGTGTACCATTGTGAGAGATTGACAAGTGGTTGCGCCATGGTTTATGTCTTGTGCTCTGGCATACCGGTCTCGTATGCGCTTGACTGGGTACCGGCCTGATCTATTCACCAACCTCACAAGCTCAAAGACTCAAAGCACTATACCCTGTTGGCGGTTGAGTTTGGGTCTCGGGTGTCAGGTGTCAGGTTTCGGATGTCAGGAATGGAGCTGTCAGCCTGAACCCTGAAACCCGAACACTGACTTTTCTCCTTAAATCCACAGCATTATGGCTGGTCCGTGGTATCTTCATCCAGACGTGCTTTCAGGTCGGCCAGGAACGCGGCCCCCGGCAGTTCAAGTTCTTCCATCCGTTTAACATAGCTGTCCAGAAGGGGCTGTACCTGGGCTACCCACTTTGTTGCCTGTTCCGCGGAAAGAGGAATGATATCGTGTCCGAGTTCCAACACGAAACGGCGCCCTTCCGCATCGGCTTTATCCCATGCCCGGCCATGTTTGTCAACCCACTCTCGGCTGACGTCGTTAAAAATTGTCTTTACGTCCTCCGGTAATGCTTCCCACTTGGCCTTATTCATAACCACGTACATTGCGGTGGTATAGCCGATCGCGGCAGTGTCCGTAACGGACTCGATGACTTCGCCCTGCTTCCATCCTTCAAGGGTTTCCATGGGGCAGAACGTAGCCTGCACAACCCCCCGCTGCAATGCTTCATAGGTTTCGGGTTGGCTCATGGCAACGCGTACGCCTCCGAGAGCTTCCACGACTTTAGCGGACAGGCCCGTGGCACGGACTTTCATACCCTGCAAGTCACTGAGTGCGTTGACGGGCGTCTTGCTGGCCAGTATCCCCGGGCCGTGTGCATGAAGATAGAGGACATGGGTCTGGGCAAGTTCCGCCGGCTTGTATTTGCGTACCAATGCATCCGCTGTCCGGGATGCGGTGAGGCCATCCAGATAGCCCACCGGCAGATCCAGACCTTCAAGCAGGGGGAATCGCCCGCGCGTGTATGCACAACAGCTCATGCCGATATCGGAAATGCCGTTGATCACCCCGGCGTATGTCTGGTCAGGTTTTGTAAGCGTTCCACCCGGATACATGGTGATAACCACACGACCGTCAGTGCGGTTTGCGATTTCTTTGGCCCAAGCTTCGGCGGTCTTGTACTGGATGTGCGTTGCCGGGAAGAAAATGCTGTACGAAAGGTTGATGGTGTCTTCACCGCCTCCATCCGACGATGGTTTCCCGCAGCCCCCGATGAAGAATGAGACTGCCACGACAGCAAACGACGCCACACAAAAGATTGTCCGTTGAATGTTCGTTCTCATACGCTTCTCTCCTCGGTTGGTTTAACTGGGGAATTGCGAAAAACAACATTTCGCAATTCTTGTTCTCAGTTCTTGGTTCTTGGTGCTTGGTTTTGAACTAAGAACGAAGCACCGCGAACCACGAACGACTCGCGCAAAGGCTATTTCTCAAGAGTCTGTGGGGTAACCGTTTCCGCACAGGCTCAAACTAGTGTGCTGCACATTGGTAGGAATTTACTTTACAGCACACTAGTTGCCCCGTGAATCTTTGCAAATCTGTCATCGCTGAATTCTTGCCGTATCCAGAAGATCCCTTTCTCCACATGTCCAGTGCATCGCAGGTGATGACACGACACCAGAGTCCCCTATGAATTCAAGCGATCATCGCCTATTTTGGGGGGCGTATCAGCCAGCCGTTTGTCAGCGGCGTCCCGTCGGGCAAGCGCGCGTCTAACGTTCGGTCGGCAAAGGCAATCAACCAATCACCCGCGTCACTGCTGATGGATACAGCCATACCCTTTCCCGGCGGCAACGGTTTGCCGGTGGTGCTGTTGGTTAATACGACCGTGTTCACATCTGCCTTTTCTTCGCCGGACGGGTCCGCGACCGCGGCCCAGGATGCGCCGGTCTGGCCCTCGCCGACCATTAGCAGCGCATGGATCCAGCCTTCCTTGCGGGAACCGGGTGTATGGAACGCCCAGGGCCGGGCGGCCGGCTCCATCAGTATCGTGACAGGCATGTGCTGTTCGGATTCGTATTGTTCGGCCGAGACTGCGAGGCGGTGCACCGCGGCCGGCGCCGTGCGCCAGTCTTTGCGCACTTCGGTGCACGCGGGGCCGCTTCCTGTCGGGCCGGCATTGAGCGCCGGGGCCTCACGTGCCTGCCAGTCCGGTGGCACGGCGAAATCGATGCCGGGATAGAAAGCCCAGTCGAACGTGACGGGGTCGGTCGCGACCGCGCGGTCGAGCAAGACGACAAACGGACCGGCGTCCACCAGCAGCCGGTGATAGGTGACAGGCGGGTCGTACAGTGGCGTTTCCGAATCGGTGGCGACTTCCAACGCCTGCCAGCCGTCCCCTTGCTCAAGGCGCACAAGGCGACCCCTGCCGCCGACGATCTGGTCGCGACCGTTGACTGCCAGCAGGCAGTCGGCTATGGTCGAGTACCACCCCTTTCGGCCGAACTGCTGCCCCATCATGCCGAAGACCGGGCTGGGGCCTTGCCCCACGTGCACGCTGAGCAGATCGATGTGCAGACGATGATGCGGAGATCCGTAATTTGTGCTGAGCGAGCGGATGACGCCGTTTGGCAGACGACGACGTAAAACCACATAGCCGGCATGCTCAAGATGCGTCGGTTTCAGAGACAGCTCCCCTTGCGGCACTCGCTCGACACCGTGCAGGAGTGCACCGAGCCCGTTGCCGCCCACACCCGGCAGAAAGATGCTGTTTCCGTAGTGCGCGTAAGCCCATTCGTAACGCCGGTCAAACGGATAGCGCGACGTCGGCGTGGGCAGTCCCAGCGCCGCCGGAGTGCTCAGCAGGGATTCCATTTCCAGCCCGCTGTCGTCAAATCCGAGCTGGTCCAGCGTAATCATCATGCCGATCATCGGATCCGCCGTGTTCCAGTGGTATCCCATGTCGCGCTCCATGCCCATGCCATCCACGTCGAAGCCGTATGTACGCATGGCAAAAAGTCCGCGCGGCCCTTCGACATACCGCATTGCCAACGGCCAGTTTTCCGTTGCCACCGCGAAGTAGAACACATTGTGCTGATGCTGTGTCATCTGGTTGTTGTAGGCGAGTACGTGACCGTCGAGCGTGCGCGCCAGCGGCAGTAGAAAGCGATCTTCGATATCGCGGATCTGCTGTGTGGACAAGCTCGGTCGCAGGTAGTCGTAGGCAAGGAAGAACGGCCACATGCGAAAGCCATCCATCAATGTGTTGGACATGGTCCGGCTGCGAAATGCCGTGGAGCTTGGCCGCAAGGGGTCCCAGAGCAGATAGTTGTCCGCGTATGCCTGGAGAACGGCAAGGGCGCCGTCGCGGAACGCGTCATCCTCCGTCAAGGCCCATGCCCGCGCCAGGTTGAGACAGCGCAGGCCGTTGTCGGAATGAATCTTGTAGGCATCATTGCCGGCCAGCGTGATCTGGCGAGGCAGTCTGAACGAACCGTGCAACTGCCGGCGCGCTTGAGCCAGTACATTGTCAAGGATACCGGTAAACCGGCCCGCTTCCGCGTTACGACGCATGGCTCGACGCAATTTAGCCGGGGTAGCTTCAGCAACCGGATGTGTGACGCTGCGCGGCGGGACGGTCAGGAACCACGGATCCAGGCGCGACGAGTGCAGTGGAAGCAGCACTTCGTCGACTTCATCGACCTTTAGTTGCGGCCATACCATTTCGGTCCAGAGCGGAGGGCGTGTCGCGGCTTCCTCAGCAGCGGCTGTGAAGGTAACCCAAATCGCGAGAGCATCGCCTCCTCGCGCCTCCAATCCGCCGCCCCAGCGTTCTTCAAAATTCGTTCGTTGCGGCGACATTGGTGCAAGAGTCCACGTCACATCATCCGGTAGTTCGAACAACGGATCTCCCGTGCGCGGCGATACGCGCTCGAGTTCGAGGGTTACAATCACTTCGCGCTCCGTGAGATTCCGCAGTGTGATGGGATAAGAGACTTCCAGCGTGTCGCCGGTCTGGCGAGTCCGCGTGCGGAAGTAATCGACCGTCCATTCGACGGGATGCCGTACCAGGCGGACGTTGCGGAACTCTACGCGCCGACGATCGTCGCGAATCATTTCCGGATCCTCCGCGAAACCGAAGCGAATCCAGAGGTCCTGCGTTTCCGGGCGTTGCGTGGGCCTGCCGTCGTCATCGAGATCCAGGTCAAAAGCCACGCTGTTCCATTCGTCAAGTTTCTGGACGTTTTTGTCATACCAGTTGCGCGAGAGCTGTGCCGTTGGGTATCCATCGGTCGTTACCACGAGCTGGATGGGGCCGTGGGTGGGTTTGTAGTCAAAGCGGATTTCATCGAACTGCGCGAGATCCACCGGCAATTGGATACCGAACTGCCCGCCGCGATCAACCGGCCGTGCTTCCCATACCCAGCCCTCCTCTGTTGCGCGAACCGTGCCGCTGCCTTGGATTTTCTCCCACTCCGCCGCGGCGGGCACATGCCAAACAGGGTTTGCCCCGCGTGCATGGATTGCCATGGTCGTGGCCAGGATCGCCGTGACAGTCGCTAAAGCCGGGTTGAATCTACGCATGATAAGTCTCCGTGTGTCCGTGTAGTTAGAGAACTGCGAAATGTCGTTTTTCGCAATTCTTGGTTCTTGGTGCGTGGTTTTGAACGAAGAACGAAGAACGAAGAACCACGAAAAAGGCTCGTGCAAAGATGCATTTTGTAAGAGCGTTAACAGACAAAATAGAAGTATAACACGGGCGCGGCTTGATGCTAGGGAACGTGAGATATGTCGGAGTGTCTCGAGTTGTGGCCGGTGGTCTTGGCGTGGGCGTTACGATCCTTCGCGTCCACGGACTTGCGGGTGCGTTCGCATAAGAGGGTAAGAGTTTTTGGAGTGGGGGAATTCATTTGATGCCCGGTCGGTTACAACCGGGTCGGGCGACCGGGGAACTGTCCGCGTCACGGCGTAGCGTTTTGCGAAGACTGGCTCCTCGGCGCTGGATTTTGTGGTATGGCCTGACATATTTTATGCTTTCTCACGTTCTTTGTGAACCGGAAGTAAAAGGGACACGCCATGATTCATCCCACCGCCGTGATAGCATCCGGTGCCGTCGTTGGTAAAGATGTGGAGATCGGCCCCTATACAATTGTGGGCGAACACGTTGAGATCGGAGACGGCTGTCGGATTGGGCCGCATTGTACATTGACGGGCCATACAAGCATTGGCGCGAGAACAAAGATTCACAGCGGTGCCGTGGTAGGGGATGAGCCTCAAGACTACCATTACAAAGGGGAGGTCAGTTATACCCGTATCGGCACTGACTGCACAATCCGCGAGTACGCGACCATTCACCGTGGATCCGACGCGGAGAGTGAAACCGTGATTGGGGACAACGTGATGATCATGGGGTTGGCGCATGTGGCGCACAATTGTCGAATCGGGAATCGTGTCACGGTTGCCAATCTTACATTACTGGCCGGGCATGTTGACGTTGAGGACTCGGCTTTCATCAGCGGCGGTGTTCTGGTGCATCAGTTCACGCGGATCGGGACCCTCGCCATGCTGGGCGGCGGATCCGTTGTCACGCAGGATATTCCCCCTTACTGCATGCATCCGCGCGATGCGATAAACGGTCCCAATTCGGTTGGCTTGAAACGCGCCGGTAAAACTCCCGAGGTACGGTCGGCTATTCGAGAGGCGATAAAACTCTATTTTTTCAGTGGGCTGAATCGGGGTGACGCCCTCGATAAAATTGCCGCTGAATTCAGCGGCCAGCCCGACGTGGAGCACTTTGTCGCGTTTATCAGGGAAAGTTCGCGCGGCATTGCACCGGGAGTCGCCAGGAAAGCGACGTACGATCGCTGAGGTTTGTACGATTACGACACTAAAGATCCATGCGGTTTCGGTGTATGAATCGGGGGAGTTATGGGCAAGACAAAGACAAGTTATGTATGCGAGTTGACCCCTTCTCAGACGGCTCAATTCAAGGACCTTCTAATCCCTAAGGGATGGCAGTTCGACGATGCGCCGCACGCTCTGTGGCGTGCCAAGGGGCAGGGGGCCACGGTCATCGCGTACGAGTCCGGGAAGGTCGTCATCCAGGGCAAGGGGACCCCGGACGTCGTGCAGTTTGTGCTCGAGCCCGAGGTTCTTGGGGAGGCCCGTTTCGGGTACGAGCGCGAGCTTGCCGAGGTCGAGAATCCCGAGATGTTCACGGCGCACGCGGGTATCGACGAGAGTGGGAAGGGCGATTATTTCGGCCCCCTGGTGATTGCGTCCGCCTATGTTGACGAGCGCACCGCCGCCGCGTTGTTGGACGCGGGGGTTATGGATTCGAAGCGCATCGGCAGTGATAAACGGGTTAACGACCTCTGTGAAGTCACAAAGAAGACCGTGCGGGGTCAGTTCAGTATCGTCCCAATCGGTCCCGAGGCCTATAACCGCCTGCATGGCAAACTTAAGAATGTCAACCGAATCTTGGGGTGGGGACATGCGCGGGCTTTGGAGAACTTATTGGAAAAGGTAGACGACTGTCCACGTGCGGTATCCGACCAGTTCGCCAGCAAGCAGACGGTTAAGCGCGCCCTGATGGCTCGCGGTAAAAGTATTGAACTCCAGCAAATGCCGCGCGCGGAAGCTGATATTGCGGTTGCTGCCGCGTCGATTCTGGCTCGGGCCGAGTTTGTCAGGCGCCTCCAGACGTTGAGCGAAGAGATGAACGTCAAACTGCCGAAAGGCGCCAGCCAGGCGGTCATCAATGCCGCTCGCGAAGTGGTGGCAAAACACGGTCGGGACGCTCTCCAGCGAGTGGCAAAGGTTCATTTTAAAACGACCGCCCGAGTATTGGCCTGAACAAGTCTGTCACAAAAAGATGGTCAATTCACAACCGCCTCAGGGGCTGCTTGCGATTCGATGTTGGCGTGAGGCAAAGCGCGCAACACAGTTCACATTTCGCTGTCAAAGGGGAGAAAGCGCAGTCTGAGGCGAAGTCGGGCGGTGAGGCGGGGACGTTGATGGATACGGATCTAAATTGGAAACCGAGGTAGCGGCGAAGTCGATACGAAAAGATGGATTGGCAGACGAGAACGGCGACGAGACAGGATGACGGGCGGGGAGTGTCCCGACAATCTTTGCGGTCCGGATCGTCGCTATTCGAAGGGAACAGTTCATGAGCAGCCATGAGGGACAGCGGATAATCGAGTCTGTCGGCGCGGCGCGTCGGCGGATATTGGACGAGATTCACAAAGTATTCGTGGGTCAGGATGAGGCGATCGAACGGATCATTGTTTCTCTGCTGGCGGGCGGCCATGTTCTGTTGGTGGGGGTTCCGGGACTTGGTAAGACACTGCTCGTCAAAAGCATAGCCCGCATGTTCTCGCTTGAATTCAAGCGTATTCAATTCACACCTGACTTAATGCCGGCGGACATATTCGGCACTGAGTTGGTGGAGGAAGACCCGGCAACAGGGAAACGCGCGTTTCGCTTTGCCAAGGGGCCCGTTTTCGCAAACATTGTATTGGCTGACGAGATCAACCGGACGCCGCCGAAAACTCAGGCGGCATTACTGGAGGCAATGGAGGAGCGCCACGTTACCGCGGGGGGCGAGACGCATGCGCTTGACGAACCGTTTTTCGTCCTGGCCACCCAAAACCCGATCGAACTCGAGGGAACGTATCCACTGCCGGAGGCGCAGCTTGACCGTTTCCTGTTGAATGTCATCCTCGACTACCTTCCCCCCGAGCACGAGCAGAAGATGGTGTCCGACACAACGGCGCCCGAACGTGCCGCGCTTACCAAAATCTTCACTGCCGAAGAAATTGTTGATTTGCAGAAGATGGTTCGTGAAGTGCCGGCTTCCCAGAATGTGGTGGCTTATGCCGTGCGTTTGGTGGGCGCCACGAGACCGACGGCTGGAAACGCCCCGCAGCTTGTCCGTGAGAAAGTAAAATGGGGGGCCGGTTCACGTGCCTCACAGGCATTGATCCTGGCCGGTAAAGCGCGAGCCCTGCTGTATGGTCGCTACAATGTTGCGTGTGAAGACGTCCGTGCACTTGCCAACTGTCCTCCGTCACCGGATCATTACCAACTTTCATGCCGACGCCGAAGGTATCTCCGCCACCGATATCATTGACGAACTCTTGCGTACCGTCGAGGAGTAGCCTTCGTTCTGGAGCGGACGGCTGCACGAGACTCTTATGACAGAACGCCTTTCTGACATTTTATCCCCTGCAACACTGGCCCGCATCGATAATTATCTGTTGTTGGCCCGGGTTGTTGTGGACGGCTTTATCGCGGGTCTGCATCGCAGTGTCTACCATGGGTTCGGGAGTGAATTCCTGCAGTACCGGAATTATTCACCCGGTGACGATTTGAAATACGTGGACTGGAAGGTGTTTGCGCGTCACGACAAGCTGGTCACCAAGGTGTTCCAGGAGGAGACCAACATGAACTGCAACATTGTGCTGGACGCCAGTGCGTCAATGGGGTTCCAGGGCACACGGGCTCCTTGTTCGAAATACAGGTACGGTGCAATGGTGGCGGCAAGCCTTGCCTATCTGGCATCGCGTCAGGGCGATTTTGCGGGCTTCTACTGCTACAACGAGGAACTGCAGGCCTGTATTCGGCCCGGCAACCGAACCGGGCACCTTCAGCGGATTGCCACGGAACTGGTACGTATCCAACCACAAGGCGAGGCGGACCACGAGCGTTTTCTCTCGTACGTCGCGGAAGCCGTGTACAAGCGCGGACTGGTCGTTGTGATCTCCGATTTTTTAGAGGCCGAGGAGCGCATCGGCCCCTTACTTAAACGGCTGCGTTACGCCCAGAACGATTGTATTGTGATCCAGGTCCTTGACAACGACGAGCGTGATTTTCCGTTCGACGCAACGACGCGCTTTGTTGACAGTGAACACGGCGCGCATATCCTGACGTATCCACCCGACGTGCGTGACGAGTATGTTGCCGGCATGGATGCATTTATGGAACGCCTGCGACGTCTCTGTATGGACATGCAGGCGGATTGTGTTCAGTGCGACTCCACGCAGTCCCTGGGCAGGGTGCTGGCGTCTTATCTTCACCGCAGGGGGTCCGTGTACTGATGCTCAGTTTCCAGTACCCACAATTTCTGCTGGCGGGACTGGGGCTGGGGATCCCTTTGGTGCTGCACCTGATGAAACGACAGTTTGCCCTCACCCTTACCTTTCCAAGCATCCGTTTCATCATGCAGGGACGGTTGCCTCATACCGGACGCAGGCGGCTCCGCGATATCCTATTGCTGATGCTTCGGCTTCTTTTGTTCGCATTGATTGTTCTTGCGCTTGCTCGACCGCAATGGGTATCGGAGACATCGCCTGCGGTTGTTTCGAAGACGGGCACCGAGACTGCCGTCATAGTGATCGACACTTCCGCGAGCATGGCCGGCTGGCAGGGGCTGACGGGTGCCAAAGCAATCGCTCGTGAACTCATCCAGTCTCGCGAAGACACGTCGTTTGGCCTGCTCCTGTCAGCCGATGGCGTCGTGGGACAAGTGGCACTCGCTGAACAAAACACCACGCTTCTCTCGATGCTCGACAAAGCGCGTCCCCACCCGGTTGCGGGCAATCACCTTCCGG
>JAIPIM010000118.1 GCA_021734725.1 Minisyncoccota bacterium
GGGTACGGTTATTCTCCTTGGACTTGGTCACGAATTGAACCTCCTCATGACGGGCGAGGACCTGGCGGCCAGTCGCGGCGCGGATGTGGCAAAGGTGAAAAAAATGATTTTCCTGGCGGCATCGCTGATGGTTGGCGGTATTGTAGCATTTTGCGGCCCCATTGGTTTCATCGGTATGATGGTCCCCCATATTTGCCGTCTCCTCATCGGAAGCAACCATCGCTACTTAATGCCGGCGGTATGTTTGGGCGGAGGAACCTTTCTGGCGTTTTGCGATATGCTGTCCAGAATTGTCATTGCGCCCGCGGAAATGCCGGTGGGCATCATTACCGCGTTGCTTGGCGGCCCGTTCTTTCTGTGGTTGTTGGTGCGAGAGAAGCTTTAAACAGGCAGACAATCGATTGGATACAGGACTTCTCATCCTCATATGCTTCACGGCACTGGCCGCATTTGTGCAAGGGTTCTGCGGCTTCGGTTACGGCATTCTTCTGATGGCGCAGTTGTCATTTGCCAGCAGTCAGATGGAACGTGCCTCAGTGTTTGTAACCCTTTCGATCATACCGTTACTGATCGTCCTCATCCTCAGGTCTCGTCATGTTGCCAAGATTGACTGGAAACAGGGCTTGTACGTGTCTGGAGGCATGCTGGTATGCATCCCCATCGGGTACGGCTTCGTCTATACGTATGGGAGCATGCCGATCTTTCGGATGGTCTTTGGGGCGGCGCTGATGCTGTTTGCATTGAACGGCATGTGCCGTCCGCATATCAAGCGGAAAATTCCCAGTGCCACCGCCCCCGTGTTCGGGGGTTTCAGCGGTGTCCTGTCCGGCGCCTTTTCGTCAGGGGGGCCTCCGCTGGTTCTGTATTTTTATGCGCAGGAGGACGACCCGCGCCAGGCGGTGGGGACACTGCAGATAGCGTTTTTGTTTGCCGCGTTCTACCGGCTCTTCGTCGTCGTCGCCTTCGGCGGTGGTCTGTCCTGGGATCTCACGTTGAAAGCCGTCCTCGTAACACCTTCCGTGCTAATACTTACCGTCGTTGCTCACATTCTGGCATCCCGCACAAACCGTGCTGTTTTTGTGAAAGTCGTGCACAGCCTCATCCTGTGTGCCGGGATTGTAAACGTCGTCAAGGGATTTTGAACGGCGCCGAATCTTTGTCAACCTCAAAGTCTCAAAGACTCAAAGCACTGCAACCTGCTAATGCTCCTTAAGCCTGTGACCTGCAGCAGCGAGAAAATTGGCGAAAAAGTGTTTTTGTGCTGAATGAAAGAGGTTATGGCTCATTGTGGGGTAACCTGTTGGGTGAGGTTGAGTTTTTTGCCAATTTTCCAGCATGGGAATTCCTGCGGCGGTACATCTGCTTACGAGCCTGCGAGTTGCAACAGAAACTACAGCTGCGTCTGGTCTCGAAACCAGTTGCACCACAGCTGAAATGTCATGGATTCAGGCCATACATCGTTTTCATGCGTGCATACCAGGGCCTTGTAACGATGCTCGGCGGGGGCCGACGGGATCTTCATTATCGCGCCTTGGCCGGTCATGACAATGTTGTTCTCCGTGTTGTTCGTGGTGTCTGATAAAGGCAGTGGATCCCGATTTCGCAAGCAATTTTCTCGATTTGCTTTTAGACCGATTTGACAACGCGTCGACCGGATGATAGTTTGTTGAAGAGTTGCTATGTAACGTTGCAAGTAAGTAAAGTAAGGTGCGCTATGGCGGGTAACGGATCACTTAGAGAAGTCGCTGAGCGAGCCGGCGTATCCACGGCAACCGTGTCGCGGGTGGTCAATGGACGCAAGGGGATTGCCCAGGCAACCCGTAAACGGGTACAGTCCGTGATTGACGATATGGGCTACGTGCCTGACCCGAAGGTGGGGCAGTTCTTCAAGACCGTGCGCGGGGGCATTCGCGGGGTTGCGTTCGCTCTTCACCCGGACCTTCACGGCAGGATTGCCCACGGCGGCGATGGCTTTTATGCGAGGATGAGCCTGGCGCTGCATGCCGAATTGAGTCGCTGTGAGCACCACATGATACTGGCCAACAGTGTCACGGACGGCACTCCGGACGGTAATCTCAATTGTTTAGCCCAAGGCTTGTGCAATGGGGTGATCGGACAGTTGCGCGATCCGACGTTGATCGCTCGACTTGCCAGGCATGCGCCCTTGGTCCTGTTGAACGCCGATCATGCCGTGCCATACGTCGACGTAGTCATCCCGAACGTCGAGCGGGCGGCGGAGCAGCAGATTGCGCACTTGGCGGCGCTCGGGCATAAAAAAGTGGCCTGCTTTCGACCCCGGCACGCCGTGGACGGCAGTATCACGTGGCAGGACCGACGATACTGGCGCGCCTATCGCGAGCTTTGTCCCGAACACGGTATGTCAGTGCCGGACGAGTACTTATTACCGGTTGACTGCGATGTGGACAAGGACGCTGTTGCCATCGCACAGTTTCTTGACCAGGTATTCGCCCGTCCTGAGATTGCGCCAACGGCTATACTCACCTACGACGGCTACGCCGGCGAACTCATCCGCCAGCTTGGCGAACGCGGTCTCCAAGTGCCGGAGGATGTCAGCATTGTCGGCTATGACGACTGCACGCACGACCATCCCTGTCCGCTGGCTCTGACTACGTTTCGACAGGATTTCCAGGGCATGGCCAGGCATGCGGTGCGTTTGTTGCTCGAGCGTCTTGAGGATCCAAAACGCTCAGCGGTTCTGATGGAAGTCGAAGGTAAGTTCATTGAGCGAAAGTCAACAGCGCCGCCGAGGCTTACAGCGGGTTCTCGGGTGCAAAAACAAGAGGCTTATGTCAGTTAGGTTGGAGCAGATCGGACGAGTGGAGTGAATGAAACAATGGGTTTCGCTCGACAGTGTTCAGTGGTCAGTGTTCGGGCAACCGCAATCCGTGCTGAACGCTGCACACCGAACACTGAAACCGACCCGCGCGAAAGCTATTTTGCAAGAGTCTAAAACGCACGCAAGCAAAGGAGGCACGTGAAATGAAGTATCAGGTAACCATGTCAGAGGATCAAGGATGTACCAGCGAGTTTCTATTGAGGGCACGATCAATATCCCAATTTTTCCGAGTCCTGTGTTCTGTTTCGGCGAGTGTTGTTTTGCTGTTGGCAGGCAGTTGGGCTGAGGGCAGTGTCATTGGTATTAGTTCTACCGTAACGGATCCTGCTTTGGGGCGAGGAACCGGGCCAAACGGGAAACTGGTGAGTTTTTCCGCTGGCGGTGAAACGTACAGTGGTTTTGATATGCTTACGGCTACCTCTGTTTCCGGAAGCTCCTCGTACGCGCGAAGCGGTAACACCCCTCCCGCGAGTCTCACATCGCTGAGTGATGCCTATCTTACGACCGGGACAATAAACGTGAGCACACTCGATTACAACATTGGTCGAACGCTGAATGCGGGTAAAGCACCGCTTTTCTTTATGTACGAGTTTGGACCTGCCGGAAACCCTATGGACGATGTCGTCGTTACTCCCCTGTCAGACGGAAACCCGATACCAGGATGGTCTCTCACTATAAGCTCTTCGGATTACGGAACGAAGACAGCGACATGGGACAGTACGATCATTGGCTTTGTCGCTTCCGCGGGTGCAACCTTTTCGCTGGCCGATTTTACTGGTGGTACGGGTTCCCTGCAGGCCGTGAATGGTCTCCGTTTTACCGACAGCAGTGGCGCTTGGGATCCAAGCATGGTGGGGATGATACCCGAACCCGCATCGCTGGGGTTGCTGGTATTGGGATGGGGTGTCGCGTGCTGGCGGCGAAGCCGCAGGAAATCCAACTGACACCATACGCGCACCGATCATCGGTGGCGGCTTGATGGCTTTTAATAAATCAGTTCGGCATGAACAGGCGGTTGATGTGAAGTGGGCCGGTCCGGTAGTGCGGTCCTCCGGGCCGCACAAGCACTGCCTGATACGAACATCTAAACGACGGAGTATGTACGATTATGAGACAGGTGTTTTGGCGGATGGCAGTACAGACGACGATCGTTTGCCTGTGTTGCCTGCATACGGAGGACGTGCTGGGATTAGACCGTTCGAATCTGCTCTTTTATGCCTCATTCAATGAGAGTTTCGATGCGGATATTGCCCGCGGGAACGGTACGGCCACCGTCGAAGGCACCGTGGAACGGATCCCGGGCCGGGACGCGGATGCTCCGGATATTCTGGGACCTGATGGAACGCCCGCCGTCAAGTTTACCTCGAAAGGCGATGTGCTGCGCTATAATCTGGCGGACAATCTGCAACTGAGCCAGGGGGCCGTCGCGTTCTGGGTGTACGAGGTTGATACTGAAAAAGACCAACGCATCTGGAATCCATATGTTCAGGTTATGGGCGAGGATGAAGTACTGAACGTACTGCGTCTGTGGCAAGGGATTGCGGTTGTGGGCGGGCTGTGGCGTGCCGACGAGAAAGTGGCGTATGCAGGTGGGCCTGTCGGGAACCGTGGGACGTGGCAGCACGTCGTTTATACCTGGCGGAATCATGAAATGGCCATGTACGTCAATGGAAAAGGGAAGCGTGTTGCGAATCTTGATTTCCAGTTTCTGAATCCACCCGATTCGTTCACCATTGGACGTCCTGAGAATCCCACTGCAAACGCCGATGATTTCCATACGGGCGAACATTTATTGAAGGACGCTCCGGAAAAAGCCAGGGAAATGCAGATTGGCACCGAGCCTTACGGGGCTTATCTGCTGGACGACATTGCGATCTTCAACAAGTATCTTTCCGAAGAGGAGGCGAAGGCGGTGTTTGAAAAGCCGCTCGAGGAAGCCTTGCGGTCGGATGCCGCGGGCGAGCCCACGCTGAACATTTTGAGTTATGCGTCAAGTGCCAGGGTACGGATAGATGCCCATTTCTATAAACCGTTACCGGCCGATGCGGAGGTGACGGCGCGCGTGGTGCGCGAGGACGGTTCAGCCACCGGTATCAGCGCCCCGGTTGCCCAGACGGCGCGTGGATTTGAATATGCCTACCTGGATGTTAAGGAGCTTGCTCCCGGAAGGTACGGGGTCAAGGTTACGGCAACGCACGATGGCGAACCGATTGCGCATACGCAAACGGTGGCATTCGAACGCATCGAACCGGAAGAGTGGATGACGAACACGTATGGCGCGGATGACGTGGTGCTGCCTGGCTTCAAACCACTGAAGGCCGACGGGACCGTTGTGTCGATGTGGGGGCGGACCTATGATTTTAATGCCGGCATTATGCCCGTGCAGATCACCAATCAGGAGTATGACATGCTCGCGCGGCCCATCAACTGGGTCGTGGACATCGGCGGGGAAACACACCATCTGGTGACCGACTCAATGGAGCTTGTCTCCTCGTCCGATACGCGTGCCCGTTATCGGGGGAAGGGGACCCTTGGCACCATTACCGTTATGGCCGATGTGATGGTGGAATACGACGGGTTCATGAAATTCGACCTGACCTTTGATCCGGGCGCCGGGGGCGCGGAGATCGAACAGCTTCGCATGGATGTCCCGCTGGTTCCCGCCCAAAGCACGAATCTCTTCCATCCTACGCGCAGAAGCGGTTCTTGGCAAAACGACTGGACCAGCAGTCTGCGCCTCACAAAAACAAATATTGTCACGCTTGGTACTCCCGATATTTCGCTGCAATGGCTGACCGCATCGGACGAGCATTACTATCCGCGCGGGCACGGTCAGGCTCTGCAGGGAGTGGAAGAAGACGGCGCACGTGTCTTCCGTACGAACGTCATTGGCGAAAAGAAGCGGGTTAAAACTCCGTTCACATTGACCTTTGCCCTGCATGCGGGGCCGGTGCGGCCACGCCCGCAAGGATGGCGCGGATGGACGTTCCAGTGGGGAGGCTCGCTGCCAAATCACGGAAGAAAGCACTTGGATCCCGAACATCACATGGCGATTCCTTTCAGCTATGATTTTTGGGCGCGGACCCCCGGCAGCGTGATCCCACGAAACGGATTTCCGGAAGACGTTGACCAAGAGTTTCTCCGTGGAAAGATATGCATGACCAGTATGCATTTCGGCGGCTTTCGCCATTTCGAAGAAAAAGACCCTGAAAAACGCCTGCCTGTGTGGGACAAGTACGAGGCGGAGTGGCAGCGAATACCGCGTCGCATTAAAAAAGGATCCGCACCCGGCTGGAACGAACAGCGTATAGATCCGAATTCTACTTGGGGTCAGTGGCATATTTACAATGTGTACAAGCTTATGTCGCGTACTGGGGCTCGCGGGTTCTATTACGACGATTGGCTGCCGCCGGTTTCCAAAAACGAGGCGGCGGGCTCTGGATACATTGATGAAAACGGTATTCGCAGACCGATCAATCCCATCTTCAGCCAGCGTGAACTGCACCGGCGCGTGTATGCTCTTGTCAAACAACATCGGCCAGACGACGGCTTTGTCATGATCCATACGGCGAGTTCCATACTCCTGCCGATCGTCAGCTTCTGTGACATGATTTACGATGGTGAAATTATGCAGTGGGTTGACCACAGACCGCCGGACGGCGAGTTTTTCGAGACCTTCAAAGACTCCTATTTTCAGATGATCTTCTCGTGCAAGAACTACGGTCCGGTGGGCGGGTTTCATGACGAAAGTACGCTTTTTCACAAGCGTGCGTGGTCGATTCACAACCAACGTCAGCTATGGGCCAAGTATCTGACGCATGATATTCACAGCTATGGGGGGCACAGGACCGGCGCGGACGAGTTGCTGTACTTTTACCTGGACCACGGTTTTCCGCTCACCGATCCCGGGGTTCGTTTCCACGGTTACTGGCGGCCGAATCCCGCTGTCCGAGCGCTTAAAGCGTACTGGCCCAGTACCGGCAATGTGGACGGCGCCAGTTTGTGCCTGGTCTCCGCTTATTCCAAGCGCGGTGGGCAGGCGCTGATCGTGGTTGTGCGCGATTCCCCAAAGGCTTACGGAGGGTCGGCAACCGTGCATGTGAAACTCGACAGAGACAAGCTGCGGCTGCCGATGGGCGAGCTGGCAAGCACGCAATTGGAATCGCTGGGACGAAGACCGCTGGGGAATGTCGAGGGCGATATTCTCAAAGTGCCTGTCGGCGCGAATGATTTCAGTGCTGTTATCGTACAAAAAAAAGAGTGAAAAACGGAGCCCTCCCATGCTTGCCGTGATCAATAGCACGCACCAAGCGCTGGAACGCGGCGTTGCCCGGCAGCGGAGACGTCAAATTGGCGGCAATCCGACGCACAGTTTTTTCACCTTGATTGAGTTACTGGTAGTGGTGTCCATCATTGCCATCCTTGCTTCCCTTCTTCTTCCAGCCTTGCGGGATGCCAGGGAAAGCGCTCTGGCGATTGCCTGCATGAATAAGATGAGGCAATACGGTGTCGGCGCCCAGTTGTACATGCAGGACAGTGACGGACGGCTTCCCTGTGCCTGGGACTACGGCGGCAGGACTTGGTGCGGGCCCCAAGGGTGGGCAACGAGGTACGCACTTGGTGTCGAAACAACAATTACCAATTTTGCGCATGGGACGTTTCAGAAAGAAGCCAAAGAAAAGCAATGGTATCTCTGTCCAGCCTTGGGCGGAGCAAACCCCGAGCCGTCGGAACAGTATTTCGACATTTACAGCTATGGAATGAATATCAGTTTCGGCATGCCTCTCTGGGGGTACCCTTTCCGTTATGAAAAAGAACTGAAAGAACCATCCCGTACCGTGATGATCGTTGACATGGCCGGTAGGGTCGGGGATGGTTCCACCTACTATCTGAGCATCGGTAACAGCGGATCCTCAAACTACTACAGTTACCGTCATCCCGGTGGCATTAATGTGCTCTTTGCCGATGGTCGCGTGGAACGCAGACAGGCGCCATTGCCCTATTGGGAAACGCCGGAGATTCTGTGGTGGTTTTGATCGCCGCTGTTGACGTAGCGGAACGATATGCAGAGGTACAAAGCGAAACGGGGTCAGCAGACATTTTGCGGATGATCGAGAGTAGGAACAGCAACATAGAAGGAGTAAGAAAATGATCGACCAAGTCACTCGCGAAAACAGGAACGAAGCCTTTTCTATTCGTCACAGTGGACATCGCCTGCCGGTACTTGTCGCGCTGCTGATTTTTTGCGGCGTTACCGCGCTTCAGGCTGCGTTGATGGTCCCCGATCCGCTGATTGCCCTGCGGTTCGAGGAAGGCAGTGGGAACAGTACGGCGAATCTGGGGTCGCTCGGCGGTAACGTGCCGCGTCCGGCGTCGACGAGATGGTCGGATGTTGTGCCGGCAGCATATTCCAGTCAGTCATGGGAGGCCTACATATACAGTGCATCCAGCCAGGCAGCCTTCACAACGCCTGAGATGGAACAAATGAGCATCGCGTTTTGGGCCGATTGGAAGCCTCTTAATGGATACCTCAGCCTTTTCGCGACCCGAACATACGGCAGTGGTTTCAGTGTGATGAATTACAACTATGGTGCGCACGGCTGGGATAATGACCTCGTTTTCCATATAGAGACCGCCGCAGGTTCTGAGCACAGGTTTACCTATACGCCGGGCATGTCATCCACGGAATGGCAGCATTATGTCTTTACGTACGATTCCTCCGCGGGAACCGCATTGCTGTACGTGGATGGAGAGCTTATGCAGACTTGGACAGGATGGACGGGAACAGTCGGGGCCGGCAGCAGAGGGTTCACTATGATCGATACAAGCAGCGCGAATCCGTATCTTGGCTATATCGACTCCATATATGTTTTTGACGAAGTACTCACGCCGACAGCCGTTGAATACCTGATGAATACGGACAAGGTCCCGGAGCCGGCGTCGTTGGTGCTTCTGGTGCTGGGCAGTGCCGGATTGCTGTGCCGGCGCAATAGAGTGAAACAGGGGCAGACCGGTTGAACGGACGATTATTCGAACGAGCCATTGGGGCCGGATCAGCTACCAGCTGAACACTGAACACCGACCACGGAAAGCAACTCGTGTGAAAACCATATGGTAAGGGTCTTTGAAGAACCAAAAATAGGAAGCATTCGATGAGATACGGACTACCGTTCGCCAAGTTAGTATCCTTTCTCCTGTGTTGTGCCTGGGCGTGGAACGCGGGGGCGCTTGATACGTCGAACCTGCTGTTTCATGCGTCGTTTGACCAAGGGTTCGATGCCGACTTTGCGGAAGGTGACGAAACGGCTGTGGTCGAGGGCGATGTTGTGCGGGTGCCCGGCGAGGATGCCGAAACCCTCATCGGCAGAAACGGGACACCGGCGGTTAGGTTTGCTTCGAAGAGCGACGTCTTGCGTTATGCGCTTGCCGATAACGTCCATCTGCCGCAGGGTGCAATTTCCTTGTGGGTGTACGAGATCGATACGAAAAAGAAGGAGCGCATCTGGAATCCCTATGTCCAGATTGCGGGCGACAAGGAAACATTGAATGTCCTTCGTCTCTGGCAACCGATCATTTGGGCTGGGGGGCTCTGGCGCAACGGAGAGAAGGTCGCCTATGCGGGCGGCGGCGTGGTGGAAGTGCCGGGCCAGGAGAAAAGCGAAACTGGACAGTCCAGAAGCTGGAATCACATCCTCTTCACATGGCGGAAACACGAAATGGCCATGTACGTAAACGGCAAGGGAAGCCGGGTCAGCAGTCTCGACTTCCTGTTCCTGAATCCGCCCGATTCATTCACGTTCGGTCGTCCGAAAAATCCCACACAAAATGCTGACGATTTCCATACCGGCGAACATCTGTTGAAGGATGCGCCGGAGCGCGCCAAAGAAATGCGGATCGGCACGGAACCCTACGGGGCGTATCTGCTGGATGACGTGGCTGTCTTCAACAAGTACCTGTCACCGGAGGAAGCGAGAATCGTCTTCGCGAAACCGATTGCCGAAGCGCTCGAATCCAAGGTCGGGGGAGAACCGACGCTGGACGTCCTGAACTACGCATCGAATGCACGCGTTCGTGTAGATGCACACTTCTTTGACCCATTGCCCGCGGATACCGAGGTCATCGCGCGCGTGCTCCGGAAGGATGGGGCACTTACGGCGATCAGTACGGTTCTGGAGCGTACTGACGGCGGCCTGGAATACGGCTATCTCGACGTTGAAGAGTTGGTGCCGGGAACGTACGACGTGCAGGTTGTCGCGACACAGGCCGGGAAGGAACTGGCGCAGACCTCCAAGGTTGAATTCGAGCGAATCGAGCCGGAAGAGTGGATGACAAACACGTATGGAGAAGCGGATGTTGTATTGCAAGGTTTCGAACCGCTGAAGACCGACGGTGCGGTCGTGTCGATGTGGGGCCGGACCTATGATTTTAATACCGGCATTATGCCCGTACAGATCACCAATCAGGAGCGTGATATGCTCGCGCGGCCGATCAACTGGTTCGTGCAAAACGATGGGAAAACACACCGCCTTGTAACGGATTCAATGGAGCTTGTCTCTTCGTCCGATACGCGAGCCCGTTATCGAGGGAAGGGATCCCTCGGCCCGTTTGCTGTTGCGGCGGATGTGATCGTGGAATACGACGGGTTCATGAAATTCGACCTGACCTTCGATCCGGGGGCGGAAGGGACGGATATCGAACGGCTGCGCATGGATGTCCCGTTGTTCCCGGCCCAAAGCACAAATCTATTCCATCCCACGCGCAGAAGCGGTGCCTGGCAACACGACTGGACCGGCAGTTTACGCTTGAGAAAAACGAATATCATGACCCTTGGGACACCCGATATCTCGCTGCAATGGCTTACCGAATCGGACCAGTATTACTATCCTCGCGGTTACAGCCATGCCCTGCAAGCCGTGGAAGAGGATGGCGCACGCATCTTCCGGACAACCGTGATAGGGGAAAAGAAACGCATTGACAAACCGTTCACAATGACCTTTGCGCTACACGCGGGGCCGGTGCGTGCGCGACCGCAAGGGTGGCGTGGATGGACAATGAATGGACGGCGCTACCTGGATCCGGAGCGGCACGCATCCGTCAGATACGCCTACGACGG
>JAIPIM010000119.1 GCA_021734725.1 Minisyncoccota bacterium
GCGGTTTCTGCTCGATTCCGACCGGTTTCAGCAATACTACGAGAGAACCGACGAAAGCGAGGCCCGCAAGGTTCAGAAGCGCTGGATTGAGGAGGCGTTACGCGTAGTCGAACCCGACGAAGCCGAGATTCTGAAATCCGCGCGCATGTATCTCGCGCTCAAGGCGATCATGAGCGATTTCGATGCGGATGCGATTTCAGTGGACTGCCTGGGGCTCTACTATTCCGATAAATTGCCCGCCTATCCCTGCCTGGGTTTCTTCCAACTCAACAACGAAGGATCGACCGGGGTTTGTGAGGCGGACACCGATTCGACTGTTACCCAGCTTATGCTGCGTTACCTCACCGGACGGCCGGGATACGTATCCGATCCGGTGATTGACACCGCCGCAAACCAGATTGTTTACGCGCACTGTGTCGCCACCAACCGAGTTTTTGGACCGGACGGCCTGACAAATCCCTATATCATCCGTTCCCATGCCGAAGACCGTCGCGGCGCTTCGGTGCAGTCGATTATGCCGCTCGGCGAAACAGTGACCACTGTCAAAATCAATCCTCGGCAGAAACGTTTTGCTATCCATAACGGGCGCACTGTCGCCAACGTGAACGACGAAAAAGCGTGCCGCACCAAACTGGCGGCTCAAGTGGATGCTCAGCGCATTTTTGACAACTGGCATTCGGACTGGTTTGGGTGGCACCGTGTAACCTGCTATGGCGACTACCGCAAAGCATGCCTTAATCTGGCACGCCTTTACAGCCTGGAGATTTCCGAAGAAGATGGCGGAAAGTAGACTCACAAGGCAAAAAAACAATGAACAAAAAAAGTGGACTCGATCTCCCCAGAGAAGCCATGCTTTACGAGAAGCTGGCCGACAACAAAGTTCGTTGTCATTTGTGTGCGCACGAATGCACGATCGCGGATGGCAAGAAAGGGATTTGTCAAGTTCGCGAAAACCGGAAGGGAACGCTTTACACGCTGGTTTACGGACGAACCGTCACACGCCACACCGATCCCGTAGAGAAAAAACCTTTGTTCCACTTTTATCCCGGCAGCTTCGCCTACTCGATGGCAACAGTCGGATGCAATTTTCGATGCCGGTGGTGCCAGAATTGGGAGATCTCACAGATGCCGCGGGAACAACATCTTGTTTCCGGAGCAAAGGCCGACCCGGAACAGATCGTGTTCGAGGCCCGGAACAACGGCTGCCAAATCGTCGCCTACACCTATACAGAACCTACCGTATTCTTTGAATACGCATACGACACCGCAAAGCTGGCAACGGAGGGGGGACTGAAGAACATCTACGTTACGAACGGGTTCATGACCAACGACATGCTCGAACGTTTTGCGCCGTACCTCGATGCGGTCAATGTGGACCTGAAGGCATTCCGCGATGAAACCTATAGAAAATATGTCGGCGCCAGGCTTGATCCAGTACTGCAAAGTTTAAAGACTATTAAACGCCTGGGGATTTGGCTGGAGGTAACTACGCTGGTCATTCCCGGTATCAACGACAGCCCCGAAGAAATCCGGGATGCGGTCGACTTTATTGTCGCGGAACTCGGCGCTGATACGCCTTGGCACATCAGTCGATTCTTCCCGGCCTACAAGATGACCCATGTTCCGCCGACCCCGATGTCAACCCTGAAACGGGCTTACGAAATCGGCGAAGAGGCCGGCCTTCAGTATGTCTACCTTGGAAATGTTGCGGACGGGGAAGACACCATCTGCCACCATTGCGGGACAACATTGATTCATCGATCCGGGTACCAGGTCGTCGAGAATCGTGTCCGTCCCGACTGCACCTGCCCGGATTGCGGCACAAGAGTGGCCGGGATTCACATGTGCAAATCCGATGAGAGTGAATAACGAAAGAGCAAAACATAAGCCCAAAAGTGAATAGACCGAACGGAGGCAAACCATGAAGATACACGCAGCATTCTTTTCCGAAGGACAACCCATCGGGTTTGATGCCTACAAAAGATATCATCCCCACGTACAGATACCGGACAACAAAGCCGTGCTGGACGCAATTCGTGATCGCACCGAAGAGATTGAGTTCTCCGGGAGGACAGACTCAGTGGACGTCAATGACGTTCTGCAAGACTTAGATAAGGCAACGCCGGAACCTGACGGCCTCCTCGTCTTCACCGCGCCCTACGGAACGGTTCCCGACGATTTGATTAAACTGGGGATGCCGATCGTAGCGGTTAACCGGTTGCTGACAGGGTGCGCGACACAGAACTTTTATCCGTTCAAAGACAAACCTATTCTGACGTCTGTTTTGCCGGCGCATTGCGATAAGGATCCTGCTGTCTATGAACATCGGATGGCGGATATAGCGGACAAACTCAAAACTGTCAGTGCCTTTGCACGGATGAAAAACGCACGAATCCTTGTTGTAACGGATAAGCCTCCCCTTGGAGCTTTTGAACCCTCCAAACATCAGTTTGAATCTGATAGAAAGGAATACGAGGATACCTATGTCCAGAACGTGAAGCAGGTTTTTGATGCGGAGCTTGTGAACATACCGCAGGAGACCTTATTTGAAAAAATTCAGAGCGCAGACGAGGACCAGGCCACCCAGATTGCCGAAAGGTGGTTGAGGGAAGCGATTGGTATGCGCGGCACAAATCGATCGGAGGTTATAAACTCAGCCAAACTCTACTTGGCCATGAAGGAATTGATGCAGGAAAATCGTTGCAATGCCATTACTACCGAAGGATTCGGCTGGCCCCCCCTCGGGTATAAAGCAGCCGCAGAAAGAAACATCCCGTCTCAGGGAATTGCGACTTCACAATTGTTGACGGACGGTGTGCCATCCGCATCTGAAACGTTGATAGACTGTCTCATCACTCAGCAGTTGGCGCTCTATATGACGGGCAGTGGCGGGCTGCTCGGGGATTACAATATTGATCCATTGAACAAGACGGCCGTCGTCTGCCATTGTGAAGGCACGTTCAAACCTTATAACGATAATAGACGGTCGCCGTACGTCTTGAGAAATCTACCATTCTTTCCAGAAAAAACCGGAGGAACCTGCGCGGAAGTGCATTATCCGATAGGTGAAACCGTCACACTTGCAAAAATCAGTATGTACAAGAAGAAAATTTCTCTGTCCACGGGCACAACTGTCTCAGGTGAAGAACTCTTCCCATACTGGAACGACATCCTTGGCAGAAACAAAATCGCTGTACGCACCGATGCGGAGAAGTTGTTCGAAAATGTCGATTGGAAAACCTTCGGGCATCACAGAGTCGCATTTTTCGGGGACTTCAGACAACAGTTCAAGGATTTAGCTAAACTGATCGGGTTTGACATCGTTGAAAAAGACCGCTAGCAAAAACCAGACCTCGCTCTTTTAAGCACGAAGGCATCACAAGCTAAACGACAGTTTATAAAAACCGGTCGTCCATCACGTTCAGGACATTGCCGCAGCAGTGATATTAGTACGTCTTGCCGTACTCGCGGGCCAGGGGAATACAGTTTGATATTTCCCCAGCAAAATGAGGCGATGTGCGCGCATTTTGCTGGCATAGGTGCCTTTTAGTTTATATCAGTGGCGTTCTGTCCGGGCGTAAGTTGACGAGAGACGCTCGCAGTCCATTGACCGGTTCCAATTCCTTTGTTCCCAACCCGAGCCCCTGCCGTTTGACCCTACCGTCCGGCGTCATTTCCCGAGGACACCAGGTGGGCTGAAGAGCCGCCAATAGAGCCGCACCGGTAGGCGTAAGCAATTCTGTGTTCACCGGACCGGTAACGTGAGGGATTGTGTGTTGTTTCAAGATGGCTGCGACGGCAGGCGTCGGCACGGGAAGTACGCCATGTGAGAACCGCACGTTGCCGCCGCCGACGCAAACCGGTGTCAGACACATTACTTTGTCGAGCGCAATTCGCAGGACCTCAAGGCCTTTTGCCGCCCCCAGAATATCAAGTAGGATGTCACGGGCCTCGTGCAGGATCGCATCTTCCTGGGCATGTCGATGCGGGACCCCGTTCCTGTGCATTTGCAGATGATCACTGCCGGCCAGCCATCCGTCATCGCCCAAGTCTGTTTCGTCCAGCGTACGGACGTGTGGTTTGATATCAACTACCAGCGTGCCGTCGAATAGATCGAGCGGGCCGGTGTAGATCCGGTTTCCCTCGATTCGGCGGACCTCAGTCAGGCTGAACCCTAGAGGAGTAGGACGGTTGGGCGACCGGCTTGCGAAAACCCCCACGGTTCGGGGACTTTCGTCGTCCTGCCAAGGTGGCGTCACGGTAAGCGAATAGCCTGGTGATCGTTGCAGGTAGGAGATCACATAGATGTGGGAAAAAGCCTCCAGGCCGCTTAGCCCGGTGGCCAATTCAGGAAACAGGTCGACATGGAAATTACCTTTCGCCTGTTTGCGGGGCTGCCTTGGCGCTGTCTCGGCATAAGGCGTACGTGCGACGCCGATGGGCTTTAGTTGCAGCGTGCCGTCATTGATTCGCTCGTTGCTGTGCGCTTCGCGTTCAGCCATGATGAGCGTCTCCAGTGCACGCCGCGCGAAACCTGCATACGGCGGAGCCAAGCCTTGCTCCTTGACGGCCGCGTCCAAAAACACACGAGCGTCGACGGCACGGAGCTGGGCTTTCTCCGTCTTCAATTCGACGCGTATGCGAGTCCCCGGTCCTTCTTTGGTGCGGACGTATTGTGCCTCTACCTTGGCCCTCCCCAGCGGCCGTGCCGCCCGTTCCATTGCATCGGTTACCGTTGACGCCGGCACGCCTAATCCGATAAGGGTGGCCGAAAACATGTCGCCGGCCATGCCCATGGAAGGGTCCAACACGAGTCGAGTTGATTCATCTGGATTGACTCTACCCACGTCCTACACACCTTCACCACGAATGTGCTATACCTATCCCTTAAAAAGCCCCAAATCAGGCGGGTCATTTATGGAGAGTAGTCAATCTCACGCTGACCGCTCATTCGTTCGACTCTCCCCATCTGTAGCCAGGTTGGAAACGCAGTCACGAACATGCTCACAAATCGGTTGTAATTCGCCTACTCCAACTATATACTATTTATCGAACACTGTCAAGATGGGAAACTTTTGTCGGCAGCGGAAACTGAGCAGTGCAAAAAGACCTTTGCCCGGGCGTTCGCAGGATTGCGGTGTAGACATCGATCCGCGAGAGAACTGGTACAGGGGCAAGGAATCCGTCGGTTGCGCAATTCAGCGCGATCCCGAACGTTGTAAATCGTAAGGAGAATACTCATGCCTGCATCCGTAAGACTGTACGCCGTATTTACATCGAACGGTTTGTTCGGGAGCACCGGGACCTATTCTTTCCACCATCCAGACCAGAAACTACTGACGAACACGGACATACTGAGTGAAATCAGTACGCGTTGTCAGGGTGTGGAATTTCTCGGGAGCACAGAGATTGAAAGCCCCGAATATACCATGGCCAACCTGCGGGCACGCCGACACACGCTTGACGGTGTTCTGTATTTCGGTGCCTTGCCATCGCAGTTACTGGACCTCGATCTTCCCGTAATCGCGGTTCACCCCCTGTGGAGCCAATGGCAGGAACCGTTCAATGCATACACGGGCAAAAGAGTGTTGACCGCAACGCTGCCGGTAATCCCGGATTCTTCTCCAAAGAAGTTCGCGGACCGACTGGACCAGATTGCAGCAAAGATTCGCCTGCTGCAAACTGTGGTGAGATTGCAAGACCTCAGGATACTCTGCGTCACCGACAGGCCGGTCCTCGGCGAGTATGAACCAACCGTACATCAGACCAGTGAGGAGGGCAGACCCGCGTATGAAGAAACATACCTCTCCAACCTGGCCGCATTGGGTCCCGGAATCATCGTGCGACCCCAGCAGGAGATGGTTTCGAAGTTGACGGCAATCAGTGATGCCGACACAGACGACATTGCCAAACGGTGGATGTCTGAAGCCGAAGACATGAAGGGGACCAACGAAAGCGAGATAAGAAAGTCTGCCAAATTGTACCTCGCCCTGAAAGGCATGATGCAGGAGTACGGCGCCACCGCCGTCACTACCGAAGGCTATGGCGTATTTATGAATTATCCGGATGGACCAATCCCTTCCCAGGGTTTACCGTCTTCGCAATTCTGCACGGACGGTGTGGTGGCTACTTCAGAGACACTGGTGGACTCGCTTGTCACTCAGCAGTTAGGACTGTGGCTGACCGGATTTGCCGGCTTCAACGGCGACTACATCGTGGATCGGGAAAATGGAAAGGCCTACGTGGGACACTGTGAATGTCCGTTCAATCCCTGGGGGGATGAGCGACACGTGCCCTATATCATAAGAAACTTACCGCAATGGCCTGTAGACCAGCAGGAAAAGGGTGGCGCCTGCGTACAGGTCAGACTACCCCACAACGAGCAAGTGACAGTAGCGAAGTTTAGCGTGCACGACAGAAAGCTGTCACTCTTCACTGGCCAAACGGTTCCCGGCGACAAGCTCTTTCCCGGCTGGGATGACATTCTCTGCCGGACCAAGGTCGCCATAGACACAGATGCGGAAGCCCTCCTGAACAATCTCGACTGGACAACATTCGGCAACCACAGAGTCGTTTTCTTCGGCGACTACAAAGAGACATTTCGGAATCTGGCCAAACTTCTCGACTATGAAATTGTCGAATCGGATTCGAAACGTGAATAGAAGATGAACATCGACATACTTGGAACGGAATCCTTGGGGGTTCGCGGTCTTTCGTGCTGGGTTAGAGCAGCGGACCGCCGGATCTTAATCGACCCGGGTGTGGCACTCGGCTATCACTGTCGTGGCCTGCTTCCGCATCCCCTTCAGGTTGCAGCAGGAGAAGATGTACGCCGGGCCATCGTGGATCGCCTGGCAATGCTACGGATGTAGTTATTTCGCATTTTCATGGCGACCACGTACCCTTGCATGACGCCAATCCGTACCAGTTAGCTTTGAGCGACGTCGAAGGTCTGCTTCAAGGGCCATGCCTATGGATGAAGAGTATAAACGGTGAGACATCGCACATTGCAGAAAGGCGCAGTGCCCTGCTGGCACACCTCAGACGCGCTCCAGATGCATGCGAAGGCCAGTCAGTCGGCCCTCTGACCTTTTCTAACCCAATGCCCCACGGGTCCGGCCACAGTCCCCTGGGGACCGTGATGATGACGCGCATCCAGGAAGAGGATGAGGTCTTCGTTCACGCGTCGGATATCCAGCTTCTTGCAGAAGAACCAATTGCTCAGATCTGGAAGGCAATCGCAAAGAACTCTACGCCCGATTCCCGGTGCCAGCCGAATGGCATGACGAATATGCGCGGGGATTGGCAACAACCCAAAACTTTCGTGATGAGACCACATAATCTGCAACACTGTCATTCGCTGTCCGACAAAACGGACATGTGCAAGTGGTACACTGTCTGCCCTATAAAGTATTTCTATGAACGCGGTGCTCTGGATGAATGCTGGATCGAACAATTCTGTTTCGGGGATCATGAACATTGTATCCGATATCAAATGGAGGAAGCCGGCAGACCTCACCCGGACAACATGCTGCCGGACGGCAGTATCGACGACCAATTGCCAGCGTAAATACCAGGCCTTATACGGCATTTATGATTTTGTTTTTGAAGGGGGTGGAAAGGAAACCTGGATTCAGGGGAAAGCTCAACATCGTGTGGTTTAAAGAAGAAGTTGCTAAAATATCGCGGCAGGACATGCTGAAGCTAGCGCGCCGTTTCGCGCATGAGGCCCGTGATCGCATTTGTGCTCACCCCCAACGGGTACTTCTGCTTCCGCCCGATATAACCCGTGCCCACAGTGGGGCCGGATGGATTACGGAAGAGCTCTACAAGTTTTTTGCTGGCACATCAGAGGTGCGTGTCATCCCAACCCTTGGCCAGCACGTGCCGCATACGCCCGAGCAAAACCTGCGCATGTTTGGTTCGATTCCTCAAGACCGGTTCGAGAACCACGACTGGCGGGCGGGAACCAGAACCATCGGTGAGATCCCGGAATCGTTTGTCACAGAGGTGTCCAGTGGTCAGGCTGGCCGGCCGATTCCGATTTCGCTCAATACATCGCTGCTCGATGGCAACTGGGATTTGATACTCAATATCGGCCATGTCGTACCCCATGAGGTCCTCGGGTTCGCCAATCACAACAAGAACTACTTCATCGGCCTGGGGGGAAAAGCGACGATTTGCGCGAGCCATATGATGGCTGCGTGTTGTGGGATCGAAAACAATCTCGGACACCTGATCACACCGTTGCGCGCCTGCTACAACCTGGCCGAACACAAGTACCTGTCCGATCTTCCCGATGCCTATCTCAGGCTGATCCGGAAATACGGCTATTGCGGCACGGAAAAGATTATGCGGCTGTGGCGGGAATCCCCGTCCGGGAGTGATTTGAAGGACCTCACCCATGGCACGGCGCATCTCATTCACAGTTCCTCGGAGGGGCGCTTTACCATCACCTATGCTCCCGGGGGAATGAGCGAAGACGACATACGCACCGTCAATTTTGACTACATGGATTTGGACGAAGCACTCCGTCGCTATAATCCCCTCCGCATGAAAAACGGATTCAACACGATGCCCGACGGCGAAGAGGTCTATTTCATCGCCACGCCTTCGGCGGGCTTGTGGGCAACGGAAGAAAAACTGCGCCGCAAACATTAGCCCATCCGGACGAAACTACCTAATATTTCGCATGACTTTATGCCAGGTCTGGTTCCCGGGGCCCACACGCGGCGTCACCTTTTCTTGGTTCGCATAGCGTAAATCCAGCCCCCAGTGCACCGATTAACAGCACGCAACCGACAACCACAACAGCACGATATCCCCATGCATCCGCAAGCCATCCACCCAACAGAGGCATAAAATACACGGGCATCAGAAGGGTCCCCTCAAGCGCGAAAAGCAATGGCTTGATTTCAGGAGTTCCGATCTCAAGGATATAGCCATTGAAGCCAACAAGCATCGCACTCATGCCCGCACCCGCAAACCCGAAAGCTATAGCAATAGAAAATGCCGAAGTGGAAAAGAAAATGACTCCCAGGCTGGCTAATGCTAAAGCCAGGCCGGGTAGAATGACAGCCCGCGTCCCACACCGGTTGCCGAGCGGCATCCAGGCAAAATTACTCAATATCATCGCCGCCTTCTGTACAGCAATATACACCCCGACCCACGCCAGCGGAACACCAACCTCGCGTGTCGCATATAGTGTCAGAAAAGGCAGCACAAGGGGGAGCCCCCCGCAAAGCAGGCGGACGCCTATCAGGCGCAATGAGATCGGGTAATGCCGACGCACATGAACTAATTCCTGGAAAAGCGGAGGCAGCTCAGCAAGGTGCGTCTGCCCGCGGTTTTTCAAAAACCGAAATTGTGACATCGCAGTATATGCCACTGCAAGTGAGACAAAAGACAGTGCGAACAATGCTCCGTAATTGCGCGGCCATGTCAATGTGTCAGATCCCAGAATATACTTGACAACCAGCCCTGCCAGAACAGCCAGGGATCCCCCGCTTAACAAGCGCCACCCGAACAGCGTGCTGCGAAACTCAGCCGGAATGGTTGTGCTGATAACATGCTTGAAAGGCAACACCGCAATGCCGCCCCCCAGCGAATAAACGGAAACAAAGAAAATAAAAACAATGAGAATCCAGATACTTTCTTTCGGCATCAACAGAGCGCCCGCGGCAATCAACCCCCACACCCCGCAGCGAGTCCAGATACCCACCAGCATTAACGGACGGGCAGAACCCGGGCGCCTGCGAATCAACCGCGCCATGGCAATTTGAGGGAGAACACTCATCGCCTGTATCAGGCTGACGACGAACCCTATGATCGCTCGGGAGTCCGTGAAACCTGCCAAAAACAGTGGCAGAACCACATAGGGATCTGCAAATGCTGTGGCCGCATGAAAAAATGCACCGTGCAGAATCCCGTACCACATGTTGTGTCGAGATAAATCACGGTTCAACTGAGAGCTTTCTTCTTTCTCCGAATCCTGTTTCATTGGGTCGAATCTTAATCTTTGCGACGAGCGGTAACATTACTGATCTCAATGCCCCCGTTGATTACATACCTATAACGTAAAAAAGCACGCCAATCACTACGGCTGGAACTGTAGTTGTTACGGTCAACCATACCGCAGCACGGGGATTCATGGCAAGTATTGGAAAAAGGGCATCACCATCCTGACTGAGTGTATGAGCGACAACTGCAGAAAAGGGGATCACACCTTTTGTGTATAAGGTGACGACCACGATCTGCGGACCGCATCCCGGCACAAGACCGATACAAGCGGTGATGAAGACCGGCAGGATTCCCGCCTGCGTAACCATTGCAGCAAGGTCAAGTTGCGTAAAGTGCATGAACAAACTGTATAGAGCATAGGCAACAAACACCCAGAATGTTACAAACGCTGTTTCATGCGCGTTGTGAATAAACATCTGCTTGAGGGATGCTGTTTTTTCTTCCAATTCTGCGTGGGTATCGTCGGCAAGTCCATGCCGGCCGGCAATCAGCCATATCACGGAAATTGCAGTACCCGTCAATCCAACAATCCGGTTCAGGTCAAAGCCGATCCATTTACTTATGTCCTGCTGGAACAATAATATACCCCCGAGCACCACTCCCAATACAGTGATCAGCCAATATAAAACATAGCCTCTGTGGGTTATCTCGTAACCAAGTGTTCCCATCACCTCCCGATTGGCGGGATGCAAGGCACTGCTCAGCGCATCTCCCGGTACGTGACCGATGTGAGGCCAACGAGACTCCTGACATGGAAGCGCCGTCTGCATCGCCGTCTTCTCAATTTTTGCCAACTTGGGGCCAACCCCGAATGCATCGACAACATAGCCGGTTGCAATGCCAACCCCCAGAGAAATAAGATGTATAAA
>JAIPIM010000120.1 GCA_021734725.1 Minisyncoccota bacterium
ATTGATGAGTGTAGCGGGGGGATGAACCGACATAAGTTCTGGTTGGAGAATTGCTTCCCCCCCGCATTCAACTACGTCAAGTATGATCCAGACGTTTTCCAACCGAATCTCCATCGGCTGGGCTACGCCGCGGCGGTTCTCACCGATACGGCCATCAGTTCCAGTGAGAAGCCTCGCGACGGCTTTGACATTCATGAATGGGATGAACTCCGGGCTGGCGAACTGAATCAGTGGAACTGGCTGGGTCGTCCGCTCGGCCCGGTGCAGCACCTCGCTCGGCAGCAGCCCAATCTGCTTCAGGGGGTAGACCTTTCATCGTTGATCACCACATCGGCGGCGAAGGTGGACGGGCCATCAGGACTCGAATTGACGGGGAACGGTGACGACATTGAATTCTCGCTCGATGTCCCCGGCCATCTGTTGGGTGAGGATCTCACGATCTTTATCGCTTTATCCGCGGACCCGATAGCGGGCTATCCCGCAACCCGAAACCGGTTGTTTGAACTTACGGATACGGTGGGTGACAAGGTCGTCATGAGCTGGGCCGGAACTAAACCGTTTGAAGCCGGATTTTATTTCAAAGACCTCAATGCCGCTCAATTGGGTGCCGAGATCGAATCGTCGGAGCGGCTCATGCTGCATTCCGTGACCGCCCATGCCCATCCCGATATCTGCTACCGGATCTTTGAAAACGGGGTCGTGATCGCCAATCCGTCGCTCGATCCATTCACGTTCGATGTGTCAGCCCTGCTACCGGGAATGAACCTGCAGCATCTGGAAGCGCATCGAAACCAGGACGACACGGTCAATACCGGCCTTCCCGCAGGGGATCAAATTCAACTTCCAGCCAAAGATGCGGTCTTTTTGATTCGTCAGGAAGATTGATTACAGAACTTTTTTTACCACCCGCTTCGCTATAGAAAGGCGCTTCGCGCTGAGTTGGCTCTTCGAGCCGAGATTAAACAAGGGCAGGGATCCTATAAAATGATGTTTTCCTCCGCGGAAGCGGGGTTGCAAAAATCTGTGTCAATCTGTTTTCATCTGTGGGCAAAATAACTCCGTCTGGTCTGTATATTCCGTGGTTGCGCATTCGTAAATCCAACGTTATCCGCAGATGGGTCAACGTTACTACACTTCCAACCTCTGGAACTTTCTTTCCCCGAAAGCGCAGCGATAGATAATTTTGCCAAAGGCGAAATAACGACTCGTAGGAGTGGTTTATCTCTGAAATTTAAGCTAGTATATGCGAACTATGAAAAATCGAGCAATTCAGATTCTCGTGTGTGTGTTGTTGGCTGCCCAGTGCGGATGGGCGGCGGAGAACTGGCCGGGGTGGCGCGGGCCGCGGGGCGACGGCAGCAGTATGGATAAAAACCTGCCGACCCAATGGTCGGAGTCAAAAAACATTTCCTGGAAGGTGGCGATCCCCGGCATCGGCCATGCCTCGCCGATCATCTGGGAGGACCGCATCTTTACGGTGACCTGCCTGCCGGAGGAGGAGCAACGCTGCCTGATCTGCCTGGATCGCAAGACGGGAAAAGAATTGTGGACGAAGGACGTGCTCAGATCGCCGCTGGAAAAGAAACACAAGCTCAACAGTCATGCGTCAAGCACGCCGGTGACGGATGGAAAACTGGTCTATGTCAGTTTCCTAGACGGAAGCGACATGTTCATCGCCGCCTACGACTTCCAGGGTCGGCAGAAGTGGGCGGTGAAGCCGGGGGTGTTCTCCAGTGTGCATGGCTATTGCGCCAGCCCGGTCCTTTTCAAGGACACCGTCATCGTCAACGGCGACCACGACGGCGACGCCTACCTTGTGGCCTTGGATAAGAATTCCGGGAAAACCCGCTGGAAGACGATGCGCGAGAACAAGACCCGCAGCTACTGCACGCCCATCATCCGCGACATCGGCGGGCGCACGCAAATGATGCTGTCGGGCAGCAAGTGCGTGGCCAGCTTCGATCCCAACGACGGTTCCCGGCACTGGATCATCGACGGACCGACCGAACAGTATGTGGCATCGCTGGTCTACGACGGCGAGCTGGTCTACCTCACCTGCGGTTTCCCCGAGCGGCATCTCATGGGCATCCGACCCGACGGCAAGGGCAATGTGACCGATACGCATGTGGCTTGGCATCATAAAACCAATGATGCCTCGTACGTGCCGAGCCCGACCGTGGTGGACGGATACTATATCGTAATTTCCGACAAAGGCATGGTCAGCTGCTACAAAGCCCGCACCGGCGAGCTGCAGTGGCGGGAAAAGCTGGCCTTCCATTACAGCGCGTCGACCCTGGAAGCCAACGGACTGGTCTATCTGATCGCCGACAGGAACCTTGACCGAAAAACGCAGGGCGTCACGCACGTAGTCAAGCCCGGCCCGAAACTCGACATCGTTGCAACGAACATTGTCGACGAACCGGTCTCCGCCTCGCCGGCGGTGTACGAGGGCCAGATCTTCCTGCGCGGCGACAAGCATCTGTACTGCATTGGAAAGTGAAACTGGAAAGTTGAAACCTCCCAGCCTAGATCCTCTGGCTGACAGACTACGGTTGGTCCACCTGTGGCGGAAAATTTGCCTGCCCGTTGCTCGACACTCAGTAACTCAATGGCAGAATAACTCCGGTGCTCTGTCAGTGGGATAAAATCATTCTGCCCCTATCTGCGTTCATTTGCGGGCAATAACTATGTGTGATGTTATCTACCTTTTGTCCACTTGCCCAGCTCTTCTCGATTCAGCTTGCCGTCCCCGCTACCATCGATTGAGTCAAACTTTGAATCAATGAGGTTTTCATGGAAGTCATAGCCGCCTTCCTTTGCCCATTCCTGGTGTTTCCTGACAAACTCTTTTCGGCTGACTTTGCCGTCGCCATCGGCATCGAAGACGGCGAACATGTCCTCTTTTTTCGTGTCCGGGTCCTGTTGTTTTTTTACACCGAGCCAGTTGGCCAGTTCGTCTTCCGTTATATAACCATTGCCGTCGGTGTCTCTTTGTTTGAATTGCTTTTCCGCAAACTGGCGGTTGTATTTTCTTCCGCTGTCCTTCTGCTTCTGTTTCGTCCTGGCGAGAAATTCCTTTTCGCTGATCTTACCGTCGCCGTTTTTGTCCTGCTGCTGCATCCAGAAATCCGCCCCGCTGTTGTCACCGGCAATCGCAGTTGCCGAAACCAGCAGAACAATCAATCCTATAATTATCTTCATTCCGCACCTCCTGTATCCCTTTGCTTCTCATGAAAGTATACTCCGAATACGTATTTTAGCAAGTATCTTTGTGGGCATGGAGCACGAGGGGGTCATGCTGAAGCAGCCTTGGTTTGGACAGGGTCTTATGGAATCATCCACCTGGGGGCGATTTGCTCGGTCTCGGTGGTGGTGATGAGCCAGTCCAGTATCCGGCCTTTCATCTCCCGGACGACGGACTGGAATTCAGGGCGGGAGGCCAGATTCTGCTGTTCGAGCGGATCGCTGCGCAGATCGTAGAGTTCCTCGAAGCCTTCGGGATAGTAGTTGTATTTCCAGCGGCGCGTCCGCACCATCTTCGCGTCGGGATGGCGAATCCCTTTGACGCCTTTGCCTTTTTCGAACTGGAAATCCAATTTTCCCGAAGTGATGACTTCGGGAATAATGTTTTCGCTGAATACGGCGTTCCGGGGTTCGTAGGCCGTTCCGCAGTCCGTAATCAGAGGCGCGAGACTTTTTCCGTGACAGTGATAGGGTTCCGGCAGGTCGAGCAGGTCAAACAGGGTCGGCAGCAGGTCAACGGATTCCGTCAATTCATCGTAGCGCCCCGTCTTGACCCTCCCGGGCAGCCGGATCATGAAAGGGACGTGAATGGACGCTTCGAAGAAGGCGTTCTTGCCCATAAATCCGTGTTCCAGCAGCTGGTCGCCATGATCGGAGGTGAACACCACGATAGTGTTTTCCGCCGCTCCGCTTTTCGCGAGTGTGTCCAGGATATGCCCGACCTCGCGGTCTATATGGCTGATCGCCCCGTAATAACTCCGGTAGCACCACTCCAGCCGTTCACGCTCCATGTTGTAGGGAGGTTTCCCGCCGCGGAGAATGAGCTTCTGTAGCGGAAGCGGCAACCGCTGGATATCTTCGAGCGATTCCTGCCGGGGCAGGGGGATGTCGACGTCGGAATACATAGCATCGAAGGGCTCGGAAACTTCGAAAGGCGAGTGGGGTTTGAAAAAAGAGGAAAACAGAAAGAAGGGCTGATCGGCCTCGGCCAGTTGTCTCAGCCAGTGGCAGGTACGTTCTCCGGTCCACGTGATATCCGAATAGTGCTCGTCGATGACGGCCCGGTACGGATTGCCGCCAGTGCCGCCGCGAACCGTTTTGCGATAGTAGATGTCCTTCTGGGGATCATGGGACTGACGCCATTTGACATAGTCCGACCAGGGATCGGATATTTTTGATCCGTCGTGCAGTTCCACTACGTCGTAGCCCGTTCGTTTCGCCTCTTCGGGCGTGGGCGGAAATTGATAGTATAGGTGCGTTTTGCCGATCAGCGCAGTCCGGTAGCCGGAGCTTTGAAGCCGGGCTGGCATGAGTACCTCGCTCTCGTTGAGCGGGGTGTAGTTGACCCGGTTGCGGTGGGCGTGGGCGTAGCGTCCCGTGAAGAACGAGGCCCGGGACGGCACGCAGACGGGGGACTGCACAAAGAAGTTGGAAAAATTTGCGGATTGGGCGGCAAGACGATCCAGATTGGGCGTTTGAATAATCGGGTTTCCGTTTGCGCCCAGGCAATCATACCGCTGCTGGTCCGTCATAATAAAAAGGACATTCAGTTTTCGGTCATCGGGGGTCTGCGCTGCGTTCACCGCTGGAATCGAAGCCGCCGTGGCAGCCAAGGCGGCCCCGGCAACCGTCCCCGTCATAAAATCACGTCTCTGAATCAAATCCTTCACCTCAGCCTCCTGTTGCGTCTCTTCGCTATCCGCGTCCGATAGATGAACCCGGGCCGGTCGTTACTGCTTGGCACGTTTTTTTTTACCTTTTTTCCCCTTACCTTTTCCCCCCTTGGCTTTTCCCCCCTCGCCGGTTATGTCGCCCATTCCGGGCCAGTCCGTGCCGATGTACTGGGAGCGCTGCTTTGACCCGCCGGGCACCCATTTTTCTGGATCGCCGTCCTCGGCCACCACGTCCCAGGAATCGCCGCTCTCGCGCATAATCTTCTCCAGACGTGCATCCAGTTCCTTGACCAGCGCGCGTTGCGAGGATTCCTCCACGAGGTTGTTCTTTTCCCACGGATCGTTTTCCAGATCGAAGAGCAGCCAGGGCCGTTCCTTTAGCCGGGCATACATATACCGGCGTGTACGCAGGGCGCGCCAACCGGGCCACGGCACGTAGGCGTACTGCATTTCGAGGTAGACGTAGTCGCGTGGAGGTTTGGACGTCTCGCCCTTAAAGAGGGCGGAAAAGTCCACGCCGTCGAGACCATCCGGCACCGGTACGCCGGCCAGCCCGGCCAGAGTCGGATAGACGTCCGGCGCTCCGAAGGGATCGGCAATGACGGATCCCGCCGGGATGGCTTTGGGATAGCGAATCAGGAAGGGAATCCGGGCCGACTCTTCGTACGGCCAGCGCTTGGCCTTGTATCCCTGGCACCCGATCATGTCGCCGTGGTCGGATGAGTACACGACGATGGTATTCTTGGCCACGCCGGCCTTGTCGAGTGCCTCAAGAATGCGCTTGAACTCGTCGTCGAGGCTTTCGATCATGCCGTAGTAGTCGGGAAGATTGTTTTCGGCCAGTTCCGTGGCCTCACCTACAGGCACGTTGGGCGGGATCTTGATGTCCTTGAAATGCTCGACATATCCCGGCGGTGCCTTGTAGGGCGAGTGCGGCAGGATCCAGGAGACAAACAGCAGCCACGGTGCAGCACCCTTGCTCTTGTCGGCAATGAATTTGAGCGCCACGTCGGTGGTGTTCGCCGAGTGACGGTCGGTCTTGTAGGAGCCGTATTCGGTCCCCTTGACGGGGAAGCCGTAGGCCGGATCCTTGGCGTCCTTGGGCGACGAGATGTGCCATTTGCCCGAATAGCCGGTGACGTAGCCGGCGTCGCGGAACGTCTCGGCGACGCACTTGACGGTGGGACGGAATGTGACGCCGTTGCTCATCACGCCGTTATTGTGCGCGTATTGGCCCGACATCAGGCAGGCGCGATAGGGGCAGCACACGGGGGTATTGGCCATGGCGGCGTCGAGACGGGCACCCTGCGCGGCAAAAGCATCCAGCACCGGAGTGCGGGCGTTGGGGTCGCCATAGCAACCCATGGAATAGGCCCGCTGCATGTCTGAAAAGACAAACAGCACATTCGGTCGGCGGTTTGCCGGTCCCGCAGCATGGACCCGCGCTGCACCAAGGGTAGCTGCCCCCGTCATTTGGTTGAAACTTCGCCGGTTCAATGTCTTCATTTCAGGTTTATCCTTTGTTTGAGGTTGCTATCTGTTTTCAGCTACAATCCATTCCAAGTTTGTATGGTTTCCCGGAGGGAATGGAAAGCAAGAAGTCATGAACAATGGGCTGTTCACGCACTTCGAGTTTGCAGCCTTCCGATGACGGGGCTATGGTGCGTTTCTAGAGTCAATGAAATATATAAGAGGATCCGTTATGAAAAGACACACGATTGCCGCACTCGTTGGGATACTGTTGCTCGCGCTCAACGCCGGAGCGGCTGGGAAACCCCAGCCCCTGAAGATCGGTGAGCCCGCTCCCGATTTCAACCTCCCGGGAGTGGACGGCAAGCAGCACACGCTCCGGGAATACGATCAGGCCGAACTGCTGGTTATCGTTTTCACCTGCAACCACTGTCCCACCGCGCAGGCCTACGAAGACCGTATCATCCAGATAACCAAAGACTACAAAGGCAAAGGCGTGGCCGTCGTCGCCATCTCGCCCAACGATCCGCTGGCCGTGCGCCTCAACGAAATGGGGTACTCCGACCTTGGCGATACGCTGGAGGACAACATGCTTCGGGCCGAACACAAAAAATTCAACTTCCCCTATCTCTACGACGGCGCGAACCAGAAAGTCTCCCGGGCCTACGGCCCGCGCTCCACCCCCCACGTCTTCATCTTCGACAAGGAACGCAAGCTCCGCTACCAGGGAGGCATCGACAACTCGGACAGGATCAGGCTCGTCAAGGAGCACTACGTCCGCGACACCCTCGATGCCCTGCTGGTCGGCAAGCCCGTTCCGAAGGAAACCACCCCGGCTTTCGGCTGCTCGACCAAATGGTCCGACAAACGTGCCGCCGTCGTGGACTACATGAAAAAAATCGCCATGGAAAAAGTCGAACTGAAACCTATCGGCCCCGATGGCGTCGCCGCCATTATGAAAAACGACACGGATAAACTCCGTCTGGTGAACCTCTGGGCTACTTGGTGCGGTCCCTGCCGCGAGGAATTTCCCGATCTCGTTGACATTAAACGCATGTACAGCCACCGGGATTTCGAACTGATCACCATCAGCGTCGACAACCCAACGGAGAAAGACAAGGTTCTGGAATTTCTCCAGCTCCAACAGGCCTCTGGCCTGAACCATATCTTTAATGATGAAGACAAAAACCTTCTGGTCGAGGCCACGGAATCCCGCTGGCCCGGCGTCCTGCCATACACCATCCTGATCGAGCCCGGCGGCAGAATAGTCTTCACCCAAGAAGGCGCCATCGATGCCCTGGAAACCAAACGTGCCATTGTCGGCATCATAGGCCGCACCTACAAATAGGGGCCGTGGGTTGGGGGTTTGAGCCTTTTCCAATCCTTGGAAAACTTTTTCCAAGGATTGGAAGCAGTCTTACATCGCTTCGAGCATCATGGTTCCGGAAACGGCCTCGTCGAGAATCCATCTGTTGCCGACGCGGTGCGCGTTGACTGGTTTTCCGTCCCTAAACACGCCATGTGACTCTTTGGTGGCGGGAAGCTCCACTTTTGCGTCCATGCCTTCTGGCAGCGTGAGCGAAAGCGTAAAGGTCTTGCCGTATTTCCAGTCGATCAGGATGGGGCCGCGCGGCGTCGGGATTTTTCCTTTGGCGTAGGTCAGGTTTCCAGCGTGTGGCCGGATGATTGTGGTTTTCCAACCGGGCGTCAGCGGTTGCGCGCCAAGGACGTAGCGCGGCAGCAGGTTGGCGGGGGCGGCGCCCCATGCGTGGTTCCAATCCTGGTTCGACTTGTATTTCAAGTCCCACGCCTCCCAAGAGATGGTGGTGCCGCTTTCGACCATGTGCCGCCAGCTACGGTCGTTGGGTGCGGTGATGAGTTCCAATGCCTGGACACCGGCCCCGTTTTCGAAGAGCCCTTCAAGCAGGTATTGTGCGGCGTAGACCGAGCAGGCCATGCCGCGTCCGGCCACCCAGTCCGTCACGCCCGCGCGCTCCTTTTCCGGCACGAGCCCGAAGGCGAGGGGGAAAAGGTTCGCGTGGAGCGCGGAGTGGTCGGTACCGATTCCGTCGCGATAGATTCCGGCTTTTGGATCGAATAGGGTTTTTTGAAATACGGCATGGGTGGCTCGCACGCGCGCTTCGTAGTCCGAGGCATCGGCCTGGTTTCCGGTGGCGCGGGCCAGTCCGGCCATCTGTTTCATCGCGCGCAGGTGGAAGGCGTTGACCACGGTGTTGACCGGCGTGAAGACATAGCCGTCGCGCTCCTTTTTCGGCCAGTCGACGATGTCGGTTTTCTTGACCTGCTGTTCATCGCTCATGATGAGTCCGTCGGAGCCGGCGCGTTCAAGCAGGATCTTTGCCTTGAGCGCTTCGTAGCGCGGTGCCAGCCATTGGACATCGCCCGTCCGCATCCAGTCCGCGTGCGCCATGAAGACCATGTGCGGTGCCCACTCGGTCGGCCAGGTTGGATGTTCCATCAACTTGTCAAACGTATCGCGCGCCATCTGGATGTCGTTGTCGGAATAGTAATGACTGAGCTGTTTGAGATAGGCGTCGGCTTCGTAGGGGATGCGCTCGCGGTCGCCATCCACATAGACGCCGGCAAACGTGGTGGCCTTGATCGAGTAGCGGCACAGCTCCCAAATCTCGTTGAGCATGTCGTCGGACGAGTGGAACGCGGCGGCGTCATCGTTCCAAACCTTGGAAAACGCCGATTGCCGGACGATGCTTTCCGGGCGCAGTTCGCCGGGCCAGCCTTCGATTTCCACCCAGCGGAAGGGCAGCACGACGCCCCACTCGGGCGGGGTGAGTATGGCCGGAGGATGTTTGGTGCTGTTTTGCTCGGTGTTGCGCTTGTCGGCCGGTGGCGCGGCGACGACCGCTGTTGCGCCGCTGAGCGTGACGGTCGCTTTGTTGTAGCGCACGGTGCCCGGCGGCTTGCGGTCGATGTGTCCATCGATCATGGATTCACCGAAGTGAACCGTGACGGTTCCGGTTGCGCCGGCGGGCGGAGCGAGCCGCACGTTGCCGAAGGCGACGCGGCCGAAATCCACGAGGATCAGCCCGGACTCAACCTTGGTGATCTTCACGGGCTTCTCTGCAACCAGGTGTACGGGGGCGCTCTTGGCTGCCGGAACAATCGCCATTAGCAGCGCGAGCAAGGCAGGTCGTCTGTTTATCGTATGCATGATCTTAGTTACCAAGTAAGGGAACCACTGGCAAGAAGTCGCTCTCCAAACATTGGAAAAGGTTTTCCATGGATTGGGAATTTCTGTCATGATGTACGCCTATGAATACAAATATTCCTGAATCACTTATTCTCATTGCGGGGAAGGATGCCTATCCGCTGCTGCTGGCGGAGTCGGCGCGCATGCAGGGCGTGAAGCATATTTTCGCGGTGGCGTTCAAGGGCGAGACGCGCCGGGAGATCGAACGGGTGGCGGACGAGGTGCGCTGGCTGCACGTGGGGGCGCTGGTGCCCTTTCTGGCAACGCTGAAGGAGAGCGGGGCCACACAGGCGGTGATGGCGGGACAGATTACACCCAGCAATATTTTCAATGTGCGGCTGGACAAACAGGCGATGGAACTGCTGAAGGCAATCAAGGTGCGCAATGCCCATACCGTCTTCGGGGCGCTGATCGAAAAAATCGAGGAGTTGGGAATCACGCTGTGCCCGGCGAGCAGGTTTATGGAGGCGCATATGCCGGAGCCGGGACTGTTGAGCCGCCGGGCCCCGACGGAGCAGGAGCAGGCGGACATTGAATTGGGTTTGCAGCTGGTGAAGGGCACGAGCGAGTTTGAGATCGGCCAGACCGTAGTGATCAAGGAAGGCATCATTATCGCGGTCGAAGCGTTCGAAGGGACGGATCACACGATCAGGCGGGCCGGGAAGGTGGGCGGTACGGGATCGGTGGTGGTGAAGGTTCCAAAGTCCGGACACGATATGCGGTTTGATATTCCAGTGGTTGGAACCAAGACCTTCAAGGTGCTCAAGCGGGCAAAGGTGTCCTGTCTGGCCGTGCAGGCGCGGAAATCGATCCTGCTGGAAAAGAAGAAGTTGATTGCGCTGGCGGATGCAATGGATATGGCTTTTGTGGCGGTGGAACAGAACCGCGAGACAATCGGATAAAGGGATTTGAATTATGAAAACAGTTAAAGTGGGTGTGGTAGGGGTTGGCGCTCTTGGGCAGCATCATGCGCGGATCTACAACGAGATCGAGGGCGCGGAGCTGGTGGGTGTTTATGATGCAAACCCGCGACAGGGCAAGAAAATCGCGAAAAGCAACAACACGGTATATTACACGTCGATGGATGCGTTGGCCGAAGCGGTGGATGCAATCAGCGTGGCGGTTCCTACGGATCGGCACCGGGAGATCGGCGGGGCGCTGCTGGAAAAGGGCGTGCACCTGCTGATGGAGAAGCCGATTTCGGTTACGACGCAGGAGGCGGAGGAGCTGGTGGCACTGGCGGAGAAGCATAACG
>JAIPIM010000121.1 GCA_021734725.1 Minisyncoccota bacterium
AAGTACGGCAATACGTCGGCCGCCACGGTACCGCTTGCACTGGATGAAATCGTTCAGACAAAACAGGTGGAACGCGGGGACTACTTGCTGCTTGTGGCGTTTGGTGGCGGACTAACATGGGCATCCGCCCTTATCCGCTGGTAGCACGTCAACGTGATACGATGCATGTCGCAAGAGTAATACGGGAGGACCTTTCATGACCGCGAAACGCATTGGACTTATGTTTGCCGGCCAAGGTGCGCAGGCCGTTGGCATGGCGGCTGACATCGCTCGGCAAGAACCCGCTGCCGAGCAACTTTTCGACGTGGCGGACAAGACCTTGGATATGAACATCTCCGAAGTCTGTTTTAAGGGCCCCCTCGAGACTCTGACGGAGAGCCGCTATTGTCAACCGGCTATTTACACCACCAGCCTGGCTTGCTTGGCTGCATTACAGGTGCACTGTCCGATAGAACCGGTTGTGTGCGGCGGCCTCAGCCTGGGAGAATTTGCCGCTTTGCAGGCGGGCGGGGTGTTCGCTTTTGACGATGGATTGGAGCTGGGCGCCGCCCGGGGAAGACTGATGCAGGAGGCTTGCCGAGGCACAGACGGTGCCATGGCGGCGGTCCTGAACGCGGACTCCGCCTTGGTCGAAAAGGTGTGCGCCGACCATGACATCGATGTTGCCAACCTCAACTGCCCGGGGCAACTCGTGATCAGCGGGCCCCGCGGCGGTATTTCGGAAGCCGTAAACAGTCTCAAAGAGGCAGGTGTCTCACGCGTTATCATGCTGGAGGTGGACGGCGCCTTTCATTCGCGCCTTATGGCACCGGCCGCCGAATCTTTCCGCCCTGTACTGGACGCCGTCCCGATGCACCCCCCCCGCTGTGCGGTGGTGCAAAATTATGCAGGCACTACCGTATACCAACCGGCAGATATCAAGGACAATTTAGCACGTCAGATTACGGGCAGTGTGCGATGGGAAGATTGCGTACACGCCATGCTGGAACAAAATCCAGATCTACTTATCGAACTTGGTCCTGGAAAAGTTCTGAGCGGATTCATGCGCCGCATTGACAAAAAGTTTCCCATCTGTAATGTGAGCAGTATGGACGATCTGCAAACGGCATGTGAAGCCATTCAGTCCTGAACAAACCACGACCGCATGAGAGGCGAAGGAATCACTATGAAACTCAACCATAAGGTTGCCGTTATCACGGGTGGCGCTCGCGGTATCGGCAAAGCAATTGGGCAAACGTTGGCGGCAGAAGGCGCCAAGCTCGCTGTCTCAGATATTCTTGCGGATGCAGCTGAAGCCACTGCAGCGGAGTTCCGAGAGAACGGCACGGACGCAAAAGCCTTCACAACCGATGTCGCCGACAGCGCTGACGTACAGCGCCTGGTGAAGGATGTTCTCGCGGAATTTGGCCAGATTGACATTCTGGTCAACAACGCCGGTATCACTCGCGACAATTTATTGCTTCGCCTTAAGGACACTGACTGGGAGACTGTATTGGCCGTCAACTTGACCGGCACGTTCAACTGTATAAAGGCTGTCGCGCGTCCTATGATGAAAGCTCGCAGTGGAAAAATCATCAACATCGCCTCAGTTGTGGGGGTTATGGGAAATGCAGGCCAAGCGAACTACAGCGCATCAAAAGGCGGTGTAATAGCGTTGACAAAGACGGCTGCTAAGGAATTTGCCAGTCGCAATATCAACGTGAATGCCGTCGCGCCGGGATACATCATTACAGAAATGACGGAACGCCTTCCAGAAGAAGCCCGCGAGGCATTTTTGAAACTGATTCCGTTTGGACGCGGCGGAACCCCGGACGATGTTGCACGCGTGGTTGGCTTCCTTGCCAGTCCAGACGCGGATTATATTACTGGACAGACCATCAACGTAGACGGCGGAATGGTCATGTGAGACAATGGCGGGCTCGTGGGTCTGCGCCAGACCTTGTTGCTCTGTATGCGGCCGCAATGCTTACCAATAGTGGCCGGCAGGTCTGCGAAACGTCCGGTGAAACAGCACGAAATGAAGCGCGATATTTGCATTCACAACGAGGCGCAACAAATTACTTGCCGTCAACGGACACCCCCCCTGGAAACGTCCAGGGGAAGCCTGACTGGTGAAGAAGGATTTTTTGCGTGGATTATAACAGCGGCATTTGCTGAATAGTCAGCGTAACATGCCTACAACAGGAGGATTGACATGGCTTCAGTAGCAGATCGAGTGAAGGAAATTATCGTTGAGCAGTTGGGCGTGAACGAAGACCAGGTGGTGCCGGATGCCAAGTTTGTCGAAGATCTCGGCGCGGATTCCCTGGACACGGTTGAGCTCGTCATGGCTCTCGAAGAAGAATTCGGGGCAGAAATCCCGGACGAAGAAGCCGAAAAGCTGACAACCGTCGGCGAGGCTACGAAATACATCGAAACGATGAAGAGCTGACGTGCGTTACTGTCTCCGCCGAGGTCACATCCCGTTCCGCCTCGCTGAACGGGATGTGACCTTGATTTTATAACCAGAAACAAATGTGGTTGCAGAGGGTGGATCCTGATGAATGACGATCAACGCATTGTGGTGACCGGCATTGGCGCAGTGACCAGCCTTGGTACGGGAACTGAGACGTTCTGGGAAAATGCACTGGCTGGACAATCCGGCGTGCGGCGAATCTCGCAATTTGATGCTGGCGACATGCGCTGTCAAATCGCCGGAGAAATTCCGGATTTTGATGTAACTAAGTACATGAACGCCAAAGAGGCGCGACGGCTTGATGCGTTCTGCCATTATGCTGTGGCAGCAGCGGATGAGGCAATAACAATGTCCGGTTTGAATACTGATACACTCGACACCGGACGTGCGGGCGTTCTGGTTGGTGCCGGCATAGGAGGCATTCGCACGCTCGAAAAACAGGCGCACACACTGGACCACCGCGGCCCCGGAAAATCATCGCCGCTCATGGTCCCTATGATGATCATTGACATGGCATCCGGCGCCATCTCTATTCGCTATGGATTGAAAGGGCCTAATATCGCGGTGGTCACCGCCTGCGCGTCAGGCGCTCATGCGATCGGCGAAGCCATGTGGATGATTCGACGCGGTGACGCCGATGTCATGGTATCAGGTGGTGCGGAAGCCTGTCTGTGCCGTCTGGGATTGACGGGATTCTGCGCGATGAAAGCGCTTTCAGAACGTAATGACGATCCGGCGCATGCAAGTCGGCCATTCGACGCCGAACGTGACGGCTTTGTGCCCTCGGAAGGCGCCGGTGTACTTGTGCTCGAATCACTGACACATGCCAAGGCTCGAGGAGCGGACATTTTGGCGGAATTGACCGGCTACGGCACCAGTGGAGACGCGTATCACATTACAGCTCCCGATCCGGAAGGCGACGGCGCCTGCCGAGCAATCGCGGCAGCAATGGGGCATGCGCAGCTTAGCCCTGCAAACCTCGACTACATCAACGCGCACGGCACATCAACACCGCTTAACGATAAAATGGAAACGGCCGCAATTAAGCGATGCCTGGGTGATCATGCCTACAAAATCCCGGTCAGCAGTATTAAATCTATGACTGGACACGGGTTGGGAGCGGCTGGCGGTATTGAAGCAGTCGCGACCATACTGAGCTTGAAACGGGGAGTCGTCCTGCCTACGATTAATTATGAAGTACCAGATCCTGAATGTGACCTTGATTATGTACCGAATACGCCGCGAGAAATGAAGTTGAAAAACGCCATGAGCATCAATTTGGGATTCGGCGGTCACAATGCAGCTCTTATTTTCAAACGCGTGTAACGGTGCGGGCAGTCGGCAACGAACCGCGGAGGAAATTATAATGAAGACGACGAAACTTGTAGCGTTGACCTCCTTTATATTCAGTCTGTCGCTGACAGTAGGATGTCAGGGACCCCGTCTTGCGCGTCGCCCACTGACGCCAGAACAGCAGGCCTGGGCTGAAGCCATGCAAAAGTGGCACCCTGACTGGAAACAACCCTACCTTGCACCAGTACGGTACGGACGACAATACGGGGCTGCGGACAAAACGGCTGTCCCTGTGGATGGCAACATCCCTGCCACAACGGAGCAAAGACTACTTCCGCCCGTAGCGGATTTCAGCACAGACCAAGGAGGCACCGGAGAAGACGACTTCGTTCTTGTGCCGCTTAACGAACAGGGGCAGGAAATGCCAGAACAAGAAACCGTTTACACCGTTCAAAAAGGCGACACGCTCAGTCATATTGCCGTCAACCTCTACGGACGCCCTGGCGCTTGGCGAGACATATACGCTGCCAATCGCGATGTCTTGTCCTCCCCAGACGACCTCAGCCCAGGATTACAGCTGACAATTCCGGCGCGGGGGAACTAGTCTGAGCATAGATCATTCAGCCTGGCCCTCGCGGCAAAACCACTGACTCGCCCTTCTTTCGTACCCAACAGCGGCAGCATTCATACATGGACTTCTGCATGCAACCTATGCCCCTTGATTTGCTTCTGTCCAAGCGACACGCTATGCTCCATTCGTGAAGTGCAGGACAGAACCGGCGCCGCTCAGCTTGGATGTTCAAGCGGGGGACACAATCCGTATGGGAATTATTCATCCATTTAAGGCACACAAACGCCGCAAACTCGCCCGCCAGGGCTTTGCGAGCGCACGAACACGCCGTTCCGTCCTTCAGAACGATACCCGACACAATGGACCGGGACGTCGGTTAACCCTTTTGTTCCTTGGGGTTCTGGCGTGGAGCGTAACAACTGCAACAGTACTGTATCACCGGGGGCATTCGTCATACGATTACGTGGTTGGGCAAAAGGTTGATCGTGATATTTACAGCGAACTTCCCTTTGAGTACGCCGACCTCGAACAGACAGAGCTGATGCGCGAACAAGCGGCCCGGCAGGTACCGCTGGTTTACAAGGTCGATGAAAAGACCATTGACCTGGCCCTCCATAAGATCGCCGAACTGAAGAAGGTCGTGCGGGACGCCGTGCCACAAGACAACATCGACGATCAACTGCATCCCCCTCTTACCCTGAAGGCTCCCGCCGAAGAGCAATCGGTTCTTGTCCGGGAACTTCACGCGAAAAACGTGCTTCAGATGCTGACGCCAGTCCTGGTGGATGAAGAAAAAGTTGATCTTCTCGCCCGACTGGTCAAAACCACCGCCGCAAATGGTATTGTCAGTACCCCAATCACGGACACTTTCTTCAATGATATGACCTCGGATGACAGCATTTATCTCGTGGACTTGCGTGCGCGTCGCGTCCTAAGGGAAATCAAAACACTACCTACAAAAAACGACGCTGAAAAAAGTATTCTGGAAGACTTCACCACAGCGTACCCCACCACTTCGGAAACCACTCAGCGAGGGCTGCAGTTCCTGCTCGGAAAAATCCTGGAGCCGAACATTACGTACGCCCCGGAAGCGACGGCAGCGTCCCGGCAACAGGCCGCGAACAGTGTCAAGGCGGTACGACGCTTCGTGGACGCGGACACTCGTTTACTCCGACGGGGGGATATTGTTACCGCTGAAGACCTGGTTCGCCTCAGAACCCACACGGAAGAGTTACAGCGCCAGTATCAGCGACAGAACGCAGTACGCGAAACCATTGTGCTTGCTGTTTTTCTCGTCGGCCTCGTCATGGCCGCTGGCGTCGGCATCCGATTGTTTGAGCTCACAGCTTTCGAAAGACTTTCAACATTGGGCCTGGTCACGGCAATCGGTATCCTGCAAGTCCTGTTGTCGCGCGTGGTAATCGATGTGTACTTCATGGTGGTGGGCACATCGGTGTTCCTCGTCTCTGCACTTCCTCTGGCTCTTGGCGCGCTCCTGCTCGGACAGCTTGTGAGCGTACGTACCGCAATCTGGGTCGGCATTTTCACGAGTCTTGTCGCAGGACTTCAGCATGGCCCGTCGTATCAACTTTTTCTAGCAGGTGCTTTCAGCAGTTTCGTCGGAGCAATGCTGGTCCAGGGGGCATGCCGACGCCACCAGATATTCCGTGCCGGCCTCGGCATTGCCGCAACCGCGTTTGTCGTTAACGCTCTTTTTGTCATTAGTAACAACCAGCCATGGAATACCCTATTGCCCGCCGCGGGACTGGCATTGGCAAACGGTATTCTCACCGCCATGGCAGCGTCCGCAATAATGCCGCTCTTCGAATACATTTTCGGCGTAACTACCGACACCAGCCTTCTGGAACTCAGCGATCTTAACCATCCACTTCTCCGCCGTCTCCAGCTTGAGGCACCCGGCACGTACCATCATAGTCTGCAGGTGGCCATGCTGGCGGAACAGGCTGCCACGGCAATCGGCGCCAACCCGTTGCTCGCTCGCGTGTGCGCCTACTTCCATGACATTGGGAAAATTTCCCAGGCCGACTACTTTACCGAAAACAAAACGCTCGGACGAGAAAGCCCGCACAAAAAACTGCAACCGCGAATGAGCAGTTTAGTCATCCTCAATCACGTCAAGGGGGGGCTGGAGATGGCGGCCAAATACAAGCTTAAAAAAGTTATACGTGAAGCCATTGCCCAGCATCACGGGACAACGCTGGTCTACTACTTCTATCGCCAGGCCATCGACAACAAGGCAAACGGCGATAATGGCGCCGAAAATGTAGGGCAGCAAGACTACCGGTACCCGGGACCGCTCCCAGTACGGAAGGAAACTGTCCTGATCAGCATTGCCGACAGCTGTGAAGCCGCGGCGCGGTCTCTCGAAAAGCCGACACCACAGAAGATTCAAGCGTTGGTTGATAAGATCGTAATGCAACGAATACAAGACGGTCAGCTGAACCGGGCTAATTTGACATTCGAGGAACTGGCCGTGGCAAAACAGACAATTGCCAAATCCTTAACAACAATGTTACACGCCCGGGTTGCTTATCCAGAAGAAAAAAAGAATGCTGAAGATCAGGACCATAAAAAAAACGGCAGCACCAAGACTGGCGAATAGATCCACGCTTGTGAAGGTGCTTTACGACATCGCACGTCTCACAGGGATCGCTGAAAAGTATAATACCGCTGGCTGCCGGTACGAACTGGTCGTGGCCATGATAGGCCGCCGAACAATGAAGCGCCTGAACACCACATTCCTGGGCCATAATTGGGACACTGATGTGCTCGCGTTCAATCTGGACGAACCCATGACACAAGCCGCCGAAGAAACCGTACAAACAATCGGCGAAATATATCTCTGCCCTGCCATCGGTGAACAAGCGGCTAAACAGTACAATACAACGATCGCGCGTGAACTCACACTCTATGCGATCCACGGGATGCTTCACCTCGCGGGCATGACGGACGCTTCGCCGCCTGAACGTGCGATTATGCAAGAACGCCAAGAGGATATACTCAGCGAGCTGCAGACACGACATAACTTAGAGGAGATTTTCGAATGACTTTCTGGCTGGCCATCGTGGGGCTGGTTATCGCAGCATGTCTCACTGTAATTCGGATGACGCTTTCAGACATCAGCGGTGGAATGCTCCGTAAGCTCGAAGAACGCGATCCCAATCTGGCGGAGCAGTTCGAAGAGTGGCTGGACCATCGTGACCGATACCGGATCACAATACGGATTATCCTGCTGGCCGATGTTATTTTTTTCTTACTTTGCGGTACGGCTTGGTTGCAGTCCCTGTCCGCCGACCAAGTCAACTGGCACACGTTGTTGTGGAAGGCGCTGGTTGTCGCAGCCGTTTACCTGCTTGTCACCGAATGGCTGGGCCAAGACATGGCGAAGTTGGGCAGCCGGTTCCTTCTGCGCATCACCATGCCGACCGTGCGTCTGCTGGCCATCATCACGTATCCCCTGGCCTACCCCATCGCCAGGTGGCATCGGTTTGTACGTGAGCATCGGGAATTGACGACGGGCGAAGCAGATCAAGCCACAACGGAAGATGAAATCATGTCCCTCGTTGAACAGGATGAACAGGCGGAAAACGAAGCAGCTGCTCTTGAAGCCGACGAACGCCGAATGATCAAGGGGATATTTGATCTCGATGAAACGCTGGTACGCGAAATCATGACCCCCCGTGTTGATATCGACGCTGTCTCCGATGATGATGACATGGCCACGGTTCAAACAACCATCGTCGAATCCGGCCATACCCGCATCCCCGTCTACCACGATACCATAGACCATATTCTAGGTATCCTGCATGCCAAAGACCTTCTTGCCGAAGCGAACAGGACCGATGATGCCAGTCCTGCCAATGCCGTGCGACCTGCAGTATTTATTCCGGAAAGCAAGAACGTGGCCGACCTTCTCCAGGAATTTCAACAGCGGGACGCACACTTCGGTGTCGTCGTGGACGAGTATGGTGGAACGGCGGGTATTGTAACACTGGAAGACGTTATCGAGGAAATCGTTGGCGAAATCCATGATGAATATGACTTGGAACGACGCGATATTACAGTCAGCAGACTGCATGACGGCGGACTTCTCGCGGAAGCACGTACGCCTATTCACGAGCTGAACGATCTTTTCGAGCTGGACATACCGGAAGACGAAGATTTCGATACGTTGGGCGGCTTTATCGCGGCCCGTATGGGCCACATACCCGAACCGGGAGAGGTCTTGGAAAATGCGTCTTTCCGTATCGAAATCCTGGAGGCAGACCAGCGTCGGGTACTTAAGGCCAAGATTCTGCACAAAGAGGACGGCACGGAGACCACGGAAGGAGACCAAAAGAAGAGCACTGCCAGAGAAGAGGAACGTACAGAATGACAACGGTCCTGGTCTTGTCCGCCATCATAGCTGTGCTGTTTCTTGCAGAACGCCTCGGCATAGCCCGCCTCACCAGAAAGCCGAGCTGCCAGGACTGGATACGTCGACACCGCCTTGTACACCCCAACACACTGTCCATTCTACGTTTCCCCATGGGTATCCTTGCAGCCGCCCTGTGGCTCCTCGGCTGGCATGAAATGGCCGTCATCTGGTTCGCTGTCTGGATGATAAGCGATCTAACGGATGGAACAATTGCACGCAATTGTCAACTGGTCACGGAACGGGGAAAATGGCTGGATCCTCTGAGTGATAAATGCCTCTACTTTCCCCCGCTCCTGCTGTTCGCCTATCTGGGTTTTCTGCCATTGCCCTGGGTCGTTGCTCTGGTTATTATCGACACCATTGGACAATTCGCCCGATTGCTGATAACCAAGACAGCCGCCAACATGTTTGGCAAGGCAAAGACTGCACTCTTGACTATCCTGCTGTCCGTCACTGCGTTACGTGACATCGGACAACTGAGTGTGCCGCCGGAGGGATTCCTTGTACTTCTGACGATTACCTGCACTGTGTTGGCATTCCTCTCGTTCTACTGCAAAGTCATCCCGGATAGTTGGTACGCCAATTCCCTGACATTCGCCAACTTTGTCTGCGGGATTGGCGCAATCTACTACATCGTCGGCCAGCCGCGCCTCTTCCCCGGCAACCAACACGTCGTTGCCTTCATGCTCGTATTCCTGGGGCAATTTTTCGACCTCTTTGACGGCCGCCTGGCTCGCAAATATGGGTCGACAATACACGGCGCCTTCTTCGACGATATTGCCGACGGCACCAGTTTCGGTCTGGCCATCGGACTTCTCATTGCCGATGTGGGCAACTTGCGTCCAGCGGCTATCGTGTTGGCTGTGCTTTATGTCGCCTGCGTCTGCTATCGGCTCATTCGCTTCTTGAAAACAAAAGACGCGGTTCCGCCGGGAATTTTCGAAGGCATGCCGGCACCTGCCGGAGCGCTGCTGGCAGGCTCTGCCATCCTCCTCTTTCACGAACTGCCACTGGTAGCCCACACGTGCGTGGCTCTTGCATGTTACCTGATGGTATCCCGTATTCGGTATCGCCACTTTGCACGACGCATCTGGCCAGAACTTCCGAATATTTTCAAGGTGAGCGGGTTCGTTCTTGTTTTGCTGTTCGTGAACAGTCGTCTGACCGGTGCCAAGTACTACGGGACCCTTGAAGTCATCACGTTCACGTGCGGATTGGCCTACGCACTGCTTGGAATTGACAGGGTACTGAGCCGCATTTCCAAATCCTCCTAGCAGGTGGAGGCTTTTATGGAATGTGCATCAAGAAAAAGAAAGTCGCATGGCCTGGTGGCGCGTCTGCGAGAACAGATGGAGTCATGGTCCGGATGCGTGTCCCCGGTAATGACCTGAACAGCCACATCGCTGTACGTCGCTCTCCACATCCGTCGGAACTCGATGCAGTCACCTCATCGCGCGTGCTTATCTACGGCCTCACCCGCTGCCACCCGTGCCCAGCGGTCACTGTCCAGAATGTCTTCGAGACGATCTTGAGGGAGCGGTGTATGACGACTCATCGTTTCGCTGATGACCTCCCAGATTGCCGGAAACGAGATGGCGCCGCGAGCGAACGCCTCAACAGCCACCTCATTAGCCGCATTCATAACCGACGGCATAGTTCCACCCTTTTTAAGAGCAAATCGTGCAATATCAAGCGAGGGGAAGCGAGACCTGTCGGGCTCCTCAAATTCAAGTGGTGCTTCCGCGAACAGATCGCAATGCGGCAGCCCCGTGGACCGTCGTTCAGGATACATAAAAGCCACCTGAATCGGCAACCGCATATCCGGACAGCCAAGCTGGGCGAGCATCCCGCCGTCAATGAACTCGATCATTGAGTGAACGATCGATTGTGGATGAATCAATACATCGATACGCTCCGAAACGGTGTCAAATAACCAGCGTGCTTCGACCAGTTCCAACGCTTTATTCATCAATGACGCGGAATCAATCGTCACTTTCGGCCCCATGTTCCAAGTCGGATGCGCCAGGGCTTGTTGATACGAAACCTCCGCCATCTCGTCTTGAGATAGGGTAC
>JAIPIM010000122.1 GCA_021734725.1 Minisyncoccota bacterium
CCACAGTACAGGTTAAGCGTCGCGGTCTTGCCGCCTGCATAGTCAATAAGCAACTGCACGTACTCACCTTGACCGCGCTTGCTGACGCCGGTGACGCTTGCTCCCATGCATGAAACAACTATTTCAAGCGGATGGATCACATATTCGTGCACGGAACCGCCCGGAGCAAATACGACCATATGCTGAACATTGCTTCGTCCACCGACAGTCTGTACGTGATCCTGGATCCCCGTATAACGCAAAGCGGAACTGCTGCTGACAGGGACATTCCACTCATCCGCCAGTTCGAAAATACGCTTCGCCGTTTCAAAGTCCGGCGCAAATGTCTTGTCCACGAACGTGGGTTTGCCACAGGGGAAAACCTTCTCGCACATGTCCAGATGCATTTCCGGATTCGACGGCGCCAACACGGCAAAGCAATCCACACCCTCGTTCATGGCTTCAACCGTATCGTAAAAAGGAACATCATTCTCTTCCGCCCACTGCTTGCCGCCGCTCGTCATTGCGGTGCATCCGGCAACCTCAAAGCCTTTTGCCAGGGACTCCGCCCGGATAATGCGCAAATACGTGTTTGCATGAAATTCGTCCAACTCATAGTCAACAAAACCAATCTTCATCTTCCGGTTCTCCATTCAATAACACGCCTGTATAACTTCCACCGCACGCAAGCCATCGTACGCCGTGCAGAACGGCGGCACAGTACCTTCAATAGCTGCCAGGAAGTTGGCTGTCTCTTCCGCGAATCCACGGCTTGATTCGACCGGTACATTCTCCCAGTCCTTGTCACCGGATTTGAGCCGTACACAATCCGGTTCCGTATAGTCGTAAACAACTTTGCCGTCAGTTCCAGACACTTCAACGACGGCTTCGCCAACCGCTACGCACCATGACGCCGCAAGACATCCAACGGCCCCCGATTCACTTTTCACCAGCAACATGCTGGCGTCCTCCACATGGATCTTCTCGTTGTGCATATGAACCGCGGCACACTGCTCCGTAATTTCCCCGCATAGAAAACGGAACAGATCAACGGAGTGAGCGGATGTATCCATCATGGTCCCCCCCCCAGAGATATCTTTCTGAGCAAACCATGTGTCGTAGAGCCGCTGGCCGGGGCCGCAAAACGTGTTGCGAAACAAGACAACATCGCCAATGGCGCCACCCGAAACCAATTCATGCATTTTCCGCGCGGCAGGTAAAATACGATGCCGAAAGGCCGTCAGGAAAATCGCATCGGACTTATCCGCGGCCTCGCAAATTTGTGCCGCCGCCTCGACGGTGTTTGCCAACGGCTTTTCGCACAACACATGGATACCCTTCTTCAGCGCCAGCAGCGCGGCCTCGGCATGCGCATCCGGTGGCGTGCAAATGCTTATCGCATCGACTTGCCCCGACCGGATGAGCGCTTCAGCACTGTCGAACATTTCGGCGCCGCCACTTTCAGCAGCCAAATTGCCAAGCGCCTCGGCGTTGACATCGGCAAGCGCCGTGATCGAGGCGCCGTTTTCCTGGTAGCCAGCCAAATGCGAATGCGCAATACCACCACACCCAATAATCCCAATCCGTGTCGTCATATTCTGTCCTTATTTGTTTTTCTACACCAGTCCCATCCGGTACACAGTCGGCATGCCGACTCTATACGGAGTCGTTTCCGATTAAGCTATTTCCGTTCCTGTACGGCTTCTTCCAGCGTGTTGTTCTCGTTCACGACGGACGGATCTACTCCTTTCAAAACCGCGATGTTCCGACCGTTTTCTTCAAGCACGCTGTTCTTGAACACATTTTCTTTGCATTGCTCGTCTTTGAAGAGAATCGCTAAATTGCAGCGACGCCATTCGTTGGCCTCAAAGACATTTGCCTGGGCCTTCTCCAGCACAAGTCCAGCGTTACCCATCATGGATGCGTTGTCGACCACCGCATTACGCCGGACCTGGTGACCGGAAGCGTCGTTCAGCCAGATACCGCGCATGCGGCAATTGGACAACCGGTTGTCCTCCAGTACACAATCTTTCGAGCCGCCGATCCGAATGCCGGAATACCCCGCCAGGCGAATGCGGTTTTTACGGATTTCCAGGGCCTCGGAACCGCCGCAACGAATGCCCATCCCGACCGCACTTATGGTATTGTCCTCTATAAGCACCCCTTTGCTGCCGCCGACCTGTATACCACCAATACTATGGTGCAGGCGGTTGCCCCGAACCGCGGTTTGACCACCCGCGGATCCACTGACAGTCACCGCATACCGAGCATGAAAGAAATCGTTGTTCTGAATGACGCAGCCAGTCACCCCGTCGGTCTGGAGCCCCCTGAATGTTCTGGACACTTCGTTTTCCGCCACAAGTGTATTTGCCGAATTTACGCGCACGCCGATATTTGCCTGAATGACCCGGTTGCCGACAATGCTGACGTCGGTATTCCCCTCTCTGGCCCACACGCCGTTGTCGCCCGACCCGACAACCAGGTTGTCGCGTATGGCAATGCCGGGCCGGGGCTTGTCCTTGGGGCCGGTGTGGATGTAAAGACCAACCTGGGTTGAGTAGAAGACCTTGTTGTTTTGACAGCGCGTCCGTTCGCCCATCAGGATAATCCCGTAGTGACTGTTCACCACCAGATTGTCTTCCACCAGCGAGTCGTCGCACGCACCCTCGACATTGATAGCGGTCCAGCCGGTGCCCAGAATGACGTTCCTGCGATATACCTGCCGCGGCGCCTTCCCGTTGGTGCCGATCCCCTCCTTGCCGCACCAGCTGATATAGTTGTCTTCGATAATGTTATCACTGCTGCCATATAAAAACACGCCGTATTCCACCGAGTCGTGCACGTAATTTCCCCGAGCGACGTTGTGCCCCTGTCCCAATATCGTGAAGATGCCTTTGACGGTGCTGTACAGATGGCAGTTTTCCACGAGTAATCCGCGCGATGCCGATCCGCCGGTATAAAGGCCGGTGCATCGCGACATCCGGCAGTGGCGGACAATTGTCCCCTGAGTATCGACCAGCCGAAACGCATAAGCGCGCGCGGGCGTGTCGGCAGTCGGCGGGTCCCCTTCCACCAGCACATTTTCGATCAGGATCCGCGTGTTTTTTGACTGAGAGAAAGGAAGCTGGATGTCGATGGCTGCTTGATCGCGAATTCCGCGAAACGCCAAGTTCCGGAATACGAACGGATCGTCCACCGTGCCGCTGCCTTCGACAAGCGCGTCGGGCTTCTCCGTCGCCGCCTTGATCTCGGCCACGTTTTTGAACCGCATCGGCTCTGCTTCGCGCAGAATCGATGCGTCGAGCAACCCAACGCCTGTTGGCCGGTCTGGAATGGTTGGAACGGGGATCGGTATGTTCCAGGATGGATCCGCGGGTTCCACCAAATGCATAAGATCCCCGGGCGCATCGGCGTTTCGGTTCTCCGACGTCTGAGGATCCTCCGCGGCAAACGAAAATATCGCAATCCAACTGAATACTGCCGCGATCGACAAAGATCTGAACACGGCATGCTGTTGGGAAGTGCGACGGACTGCGCGTATTTCCGGTTTCATGAACAGTATCCTTGGTTATTTATACCAACGGTGTGTCAAAAAGAACACGTTTCGCCAATTTCCTCATCGATTCAGGTCATTCTAACTCCACTGCCTTCCCGGTCTTGATCGACCGATCCGCCGCCAAAACAATACGCAAACTGTTCACGGCATCCCGGAGGTGCGACGAAAGATCCACGTCATCGCGGATCGCCTTCAGCAAATAAGCCTGCTCGCGGGCGCACAGTTCATCATGGTCCGGCTCGTCACTCATGTCAACGAGATCGTCCTCGCGCGTAAACCGGCCATCCGAGTCCCTCGCCGCATGGTGTACGCGCAAACGATTGGTCTTGGTGTGGGCATCGATATCGGCGGATTCGTGGCCGCCGTCGGCACTGACAATACTCACCGCCCCCTCCGGTCCCACAACGTCCTTTACAAAATGGGCAGTCTCGCTCATCATCGGCCCCCAGCCGGCTTCGTACCAGCCCACGGAACCGTCGTCAAACACGACTTGAAGCTGACCGTAGTTGTACATACTCTCCGGAATCTCGTCGGACAGGCGAGCACCAACAGCTTGCACGCGCACTGGACGCGCCCGCGTCATCTGACACATGATATCCACGTAGTGAACACCGCAATCCACAATCGGCGACATAGTGTTCATTAAGTTGCGGTGCGATTCCCATTCCCGACCCGTACTCTGCTGGTTCAGGTTCATTCGCATGACCAGGGGCTTGCCTAATCCGCGCGCAATGTCAACGAATCGCGTCCACGAGGGATGATGCCGCAAGATGTAACCAACCACCACTTTGCGCCCCGTCTCACGAGCTTTGGCAACGACCGTTTCCGCTTCCTCCACGGTAAGAGCAATGGGCTTCTCTACAAACACGTGGGCCCCCTGCTCCATGGCGCGAATAGCGAACGGCGCATGCGTGTCCGTATACGTGCCGATCACCACGACGTCCGGCCGCGTAGCTTCAAGCACATCCTCGTAATTGTCGAATTCAGGTAAACCGCCAAGATCCCGAGACAGCCGGCCGCGACTCTCCGGCCCACGACTGACCACACCGACAATCCGGCAATCCTTCCTGCCATGATACGCCCGTGCATGCGACGCGCCCATATGCCCACAGCCGACAATCAACACTCGACAGTCATTCATGGAACAGACTCCCTACACGGTCCCCGCACAAAGTTCAACTGTTTATTGTATTTTATCATATGACATGATTATTTCAAGTTAGTCTTTTAAAAAACTTCCGGGAGAAGGTAGCGTAGGCCTCCGGATCCGCCGCCGCGGAACCGACGCGGGACAGGGTATCGGATGTTGCGTATTGCCGATCACGGACGCACAGACGTACAGACGCACAAACTCACACAGCGCGATAACGGTTGCGGATCAATTTTCGCCGTCTGTTCGCGATCTCCCTCGCGCGCAGCCGTCACCCATAATCGCAGGCCGGGGACAAAGGGTTGAAAACGTATTCGAACGCGAAGTCGGGTCCCAGCAGTCCGTAGCCTTCCCAACTCCGCGGCAGGCCGCAGTAACGTATGCCGTCGATCGTGCGGTCAAACCAAGCATGATGGTGACCGAACAGCCAGAGGGTTGGCTGAACGTGAGCGGCAATTCGATCTCCGCCTTGAAATCCAGGCGGGCCATAGTGTTCAAAGCCTTTCGTCCCAGGAACGCCGATGCCGGCGGGACAGTCATGGCTTATCACCACATCGATGGCAACGGGATCATATCGAAGGCATCGGTTGACATCCCGCGCCGTGATCTCAGCGCCCATTGGGGTCATGTGCGCATCCATGTAAGCCGCCCCCCCGATAGCGAGAAACCCCATGCCCCCAATCCGATGCACTGTTCCCCGCTGCCAATGGCACATCACGTCCCTGTATGCACTGGCCAAATGGGTGAGGGATTGGTGGTCTTCGTGGTTACCCTCAATATAAAAGACGGGACGCGCAAACCGTCCGCCGCGACGGCGGAAAAAACGCTTCAGCTCGGAACTGAATAGGCCGACATCGCCCAGAACAAGCACTGCCTCCAATGCCGTTCCAACACGCTTTTCGGCATGTTTAATCTGGCTGTTCACACACTCGAACCTGCAGTGAATGTCACTCAAAACGAGAATCACGTAACCGCCCCCGGTAGACCAGTAAAATCATAGCTCAGTCGTGTCTGAAAATCACGAATTGCGGAAAAGCTTTCCCGAAGGATCCGCCGCTCCAAGTGGGTCAAATCATCGATAACCAATTCGTTGTTGGCCGGGCTTCCGGCCAGCCATTTACGCACTTGGTGTTCGAGCCGGATCGTCATCAAAGACTCGTAAACTTGAACCATCTCGCGGTGATTCGCTTCGGATAGAATGCCACGAGCCTGGAGTGCGTTCAGGCGTAAAACCGTGTTTGTCTCGCTCAGGCCTTCGCGCAACGCATAGGTCCGGGCAAAATCCACCATCGGCACCATAGCCGCTTTGACATCAATAACTTTCCGTCCCTCCTCTTTCGACTCTGACACGAGGCGTCCGAACGTTCCAATGGGAGGTGTGTATTGGACAACATCCCGCGCCATCTGAGCAAGGAACCGGGGACGCCGCGGCATCTCTTCCCACAAGAAGGCTCGCAACATGTCGGTCAGGGCATCATCACCGTATGCACAGCGAAAATCGAATACAATTTTCACCTGCAGCAGATCCTCCGGCTCCAGACGACTCAGCCAGCCAAGGAATTTGCTTCGCCACTGGGTTGCGGATGCGCACCACTGTGGATTGCAGGCCATCATCTTACCCTTGCAGAACGCATAACCGGCGGCGTGCAGCCACTGGCACACGCGCGCACCTAATTCACGAAAATAATGCTTTACCATGTCATCCTTTTCGGCGGGTGGATCGGCGAATATGATTGCGTTGTCCTGGTCCGTACACAGGGTTTGTTCGTGACGCCCCTCGCTTCCCATAACCAAAAATGCAAACGGCACGGGAGGGGGCCCCAGCTCGGCCAGCGCGAACTCGATACACTTGCCGACCACGACGTCTGAATTTGTGCTCACAACTTTGTTAGCCACCTTGGCGCCGGCACCGCTGTCCAGCAGCATATGCACGATTTCGGGAAGCTGCTCATTGATCCGTGCAACCTCGTCAGGCGTTTTGCTGGCCTTGATGGGCTCGGCCAACGTAAGCGGTGAGTCGGCATCTATAGGCAACGACATCAAGGCCAAGGCACGCCGAACCCTTTCAAGAGCCCCACGTGCCCGGCGCTCGAAACGGCCAAGATTGCGGATTTCATCGCGCAAAGCCGATTCACTGCGCCCCAGTTCTTCTTCGGCCGCTTTCCGTTTTGTAATATCCGTTGCAACAAGAATAAGCCCTGCTCGTCCTCCCAGGTTGACCGGCGCTACGCTCAACATTACGGGGACCTCATGCCCCTCCCGCGTGCGCAACTGAGTTTCATGACGGCGCGGCTTGCCCGCAACCTCTTCGTCCATACTTGAAGCCTCGTTCAGCAACGTCGACAATTCGTCTTCCGCCAGCCATGTCACATCCGTAAGGCGCAATTGTCTCAGTTCGGGAAGAGTATAACCGAGTAGGTTAAGCGCGTTGGTATTTGCATAAAGCTGATCTGCTCCAATCGCAATAATGATGCTCTCTCCGGCGGATTCGACGGCCATCCGATAGCGTTCCTCTGACTCGCGCAGCGCCTTTTCAGTCGCCCGTCGGATCTTCTCGGTACGGTGGCTTTCCCACACAATAACCGCCAGCAAGAGGGACACTCCCACTAGAATTGCAACGGACGCCGCCAACACGCGCCTCTTAACCCATGCAACTTCCCGTCGTACGTCTTCCAGATAAACGCCCGTCCCAATAACCCACCCCCACGGCTTGAATAGACGAACGTAAGACACTTTCTCTCCAACCTCGGTCGAGTCGTCCCGCAACTGCCATTGATAGTCCACGTAGCCTGCCCCCTGCTCGCGAACCGTCTCGACCACTTCCTTAAAAAGCGCCTTCCCGGCTGGATCCGTAAACACCGTAAGATTCTTCCCCTCAAGATCTGTGCGATAAGGATGCACAACCATCCTGGGAGTCATGTCGTTAATCCAGAAATAATCCTTCATCGCCGGACCGTAATGAAGGTGTCGTACCTGGCGAATCGCTTCAGCTTGTGCCTCTTCCCGCGCCAGAATTCCCTCCTCCACCTCTTCCTGCAAGTTAGCGAGAATGTTCCAGGCTGAATTGGTGAGTTCTCGAATCATCTCGCGCTTACGCGTCATGATGGCGCGCTCCAAGGCAGGAATAAAAATCCCAAGGAGCAACACCACAAAAAGGCATACAGTGAGGATTGTGGGCAAGACTATGCGAAAAGCAAACGATCGTGCCAAGGCAGACAACACCGCTAAGGATGGCCGGTGAAAAGATTGCCTAAGATATTGCCCTGCCTGTGACCGTATACTCATAGATTAGACGGGTCCCGCCAAGCTCAAGAGCTATTGCACGGCGGTAACCGCCGTCTCGGATTTCTTCTGTGTCAACAAAGACACGACAATCAGCGTAATGAAACTCAGCGGTATAGAAATAATACCTGGTTGATCAAGCGCAATCGGCGCCGCGTCCCGTGTCATACCGTAACGCTCGAACATGCTGGGCGACAGCAAGATCAACCCCATTGCCGAAACGACTCCAACCAGTATGGAAGCAGCCACTCCTTTTGCCGTTGTTCTTTTCCAGAACAGCAGCATCATGATTGCCGGCAGGTTTGCGGAAGCGGCCACCGCAAACGCCAGCCCCACCAGGAACGAGACGTTCATTCCCTTGAAAAGGATCCCCAAAACAATTGCCAGGCCACCGACTGCGATGGCCGCGATCTTACCGGCCAAAACCTTGCCACGGTCGCTCATTCCAATGCCCATGTAACGATCAAGCAAGTCATGAGCGACAGCCCCCGAAGCAGCCACGATCAGCCCACTTACGGTTCCAAGAATGGTGGCAAACGCAACCGCACAGATCACCGCAAACAAGGTGACTCCTATGGACTTGGCCAACAATGGCGCCGCCATATTATTACTCTCCACGTCCATCACGCCACCCACCATCGCTCCCAAGCCCATATACAGGGTAAGGATATAGAAAAAACCAATGGCGGCAATGGCGACAATCGTGGACTTGCGTGCGCACTTCGGACTGGGCACCGTGTAGTAGCGTATGAGAATATGAGGCAGTGCGGACGTCCCCAAGAAAAGAGCAAGCATCAGAGAGGCAAAGTCCAGCTTCGTCCAGAACGTCGACCCCTTGTCAACTTTAAACTTCAGCCCGGGACGCATAACCTCCTTGCCTGGAGTCGGCTTCTGATAGTATACCTGAACCCGATTACCGTCATCCATCACCACCGCCTTTGGAAACCGTACCACCGTACTGTCTTCAATCAGCGACAGGAACCGAAATGGTCCGACCGGACCGGTTCGCTCCACAGACTCGCCGTCAACGACAATCTCCTTCATATGCCCCACGGGATAAAAGCCGCTCTCTTCCTGCGGCAACCCATTGTAAAGCCTGCCGCCTGCCGCGGTATCCGTAATCGACAACGCTTCCTCAAGGCGCCGTTCGCCCTGGTTTTCCACCAAGTGCCACCACGTAACAACATCCTCCCGAGACAACTTTACGAATATCTCGCCGCCAGCCTCTTTCTGCCCCTCCACCGTGTACGGCGCGTCCTCCACGGAAACCACGACGCCATCCGCCATAACCGGTCCCAGACTCTTGAACTCGTGATAGTCAGGCGTAGGCTGCGTCGCCAGACCACGATACAGCACCAACACCACCAGTACAGTCGAAAAAACAATCAGCAATCCGCCTTTGAGGAATTGCACGTACGTTGTGGATGTCATCCCCGCGGTTGCCACAATAACAATCACAATTCCACCGACCATCAGCACGCCGGCATAGTGAGGCAATCCAAGCAGAGGACGGACCAAAACTCCCGCACCAACCATTTGAGGAACCAGGTAACAGATGGACACAATCAACGTACTGATGGCCGCCATGAGCTGAATGCCCTTGTAGTTGAAGTTGGCATCCAGTGCGTCCGTGAAGGTATACTTCCCCATTCGCTTCATCGGCTCGGCCACAACAAACAACGCCACGATCCACCCGGCCAGAAACCCGATCGAATACAAAAAACCATCGTAACCCGCCGTGGCAATCAACCCGCAAATTCCAAGGAATGACGCAGCTGAAAGGTAGTCACCCGCGAAGGCGATCCCGTTCACGCCCCAATGGATCGTACCACCCGCCGCAAAATAACTTTTCGAGGTTTTTGTGCGGCGCGCCAAGTAAGACGACAAACCAATCACAAAAATGACAAAAGAAATGAAGAGAACAACCGCGAAAGGAGAAGGACTGTATGTCATCGCTCAACCCTCCTTCCCTGTCTGGCCATTATTGACACGATCTTCGAATGCCGTACACAGAGCATTGTAAGCAAGCCCCAAGCCGATCGCCAGCAAAATCAACCCGAAACCATAGACTGCAGCCAAGTTCATGCCGAACAGCACCCTTGCTTCCATAACTTTGGGAGCCATCGTATTCAGCGCCACAAAACCGGCATAGATGATGCAATAAATCCAAAAAAGTTTCAGGCCGAGTCGAGCCTTTCGATCACAGGCATAGTCCTTGTCCGGCGACGCCGGGGCGGGTTCGTGCAACATGGTGTGTCTCCTTCTATAGACGATACGGCGATTATACAAACCTGTACAATACAGCGCACAAAAGGTCTTTCCACTCAACCCCGAACTGCGATCATAGCGACCCCGTACCTCCCACGTTTGGAACACGGTCACCGCAGTATCGGAGTTTGGGGATACATGAGCACTTCGGCTGACGACGACGGCCTAACAGCCTTGACGCTACGAATGGCTAGGGGAGGTTCCTTCCTGGTTCACTAACCATTATCCACCAAGGACTTACCAGCAATAAAGGAGTAAAAGGCAATGGCCGGAGCGAGCGATGACCACCGCGAGCTTCCCCTACTTGGAATGTGGAGATTCCTTATTGGAGAGTCGTTATTCAAGGCCATCCCGGCTTTAGAACGGAATGCACCTGACAAATTCCTCCGAAAGGACGGGGAACTCTATTTTAACGTGAGACGTACGCTCTACAGGGGCTACAGGAACTCGCCCTCTTCAAGCGAGCGGGTCTGTTTCATCCACTGATCCACGAGAGGCTGAAGGAGAAAGTCTTCAAGTTCACTGTCAC
>JAIPIM010000123.1 GCA_021734725.1 Minisyncoccota bacterium
GGCACTTGTCTACCACGGCGCGTGCACGAGCACCCAGGTCACGACGTCTGGCGGCATCTCGGCAAAGATCACGCATGGCCGGCAGCAGGTGGCTGTCCTCTTCAACCTCCACCGTGGCTTTTTCCCGGCGGAATAAATCGGCTACCAGCCGGAAGTTTTCCATGTGCGCGCCATGCACCACCGCCTTGCCGAAAATAGCTGGCTCAATGATGTTGTGACCGCCTTCGTTTCCAGCCAGACTTTTGCCGACATAAGCAATGTCGCAGGCGCTGTAAAACCCCATCAGTTCACCCGTCGTGTTAACCAGCAGTACATCCACGCTCTCCATTGCGGCCGGCGTATCTCCCCGTGGTACCAGAAGGCGATAGGACAACCCTTTCGACTCCAGTACGGACTGCACCTCGGATGTCCGTTCATGATGTCGAGGCACAAGCACCATTTTCAGATCAGGCACCTCCTGCCTGAGGCTCAGGAAGACATCCGCAACGAGCGCTTCTTCCCCTGAATGCGTACTGCCGACCGTCCATACCAGATGGTCACCTTCCCCAAATGCATCCAGCAGTATCGTTCCCTTGTCCTCGGCCTGCGGCGGCGGCGCCTGGTCAAATTTCATCGTACCGCAAACATGAACCGGTGTTTCAGTCGATGATGTTACCCGGCGAATACGTTCGGCGTCAGCTTCACTTTGTACACAGAAAAGGCGGAAACGTTCGAACAGCGGACGGAAAAACCAGCGATGCCTGGCATACCCCCGTGCCGACGTGTCCGACATTCGTCCATTGACCAACGCGACAGGGATGCCCCGCCGGTTTGCCATGGACACGAGGTTCGGCCAGATTTCGACCTCGAAAATCACCAGCATCCGCGGCGTCACCAGGCGCAGGACCCGCGACACACTGAACCAGAAGTCAATGGGGCAGTATATCAAAGGGACCCCTTCCGGAAGCTTCTTCCGCGCCATGTCATGTCCGGTGGTGGTAGTCGTCGAAAGTACAAACGGCACATCGATAGAATGCTCTTTCCAGCGGCGAATAAACCCCGCGGCCGCGACAACTTCTCCCACACTCACCGCATGGATCCAGACCGGACGATCCAAGGCCCGGAGTACAGCTTTCTGTGTGCCGGAAAATATACCGAAGCGCTCCCAGAAGTGATGGGTGAAACCGCCACGCCGCACCAGCTTGGCAACAAAGACAGGCAGGTACAGAATGAACAGTATCGGCAGGACAAGGTTATAGACAAGGAGAGCCAACAGACAGTCTTTCATTTCATTGGTTTGAGCCGTTCGTGTCGGTCAACGAATACAGCCATTTACCGTGCTGGAATGTCCGGCTTAGGATGCGTCCGGCGAACATTCGTCCGTTCACCGTATACTTGGCTAACAGGCCGGCCACGGCTTTGGCCTGATCCGATGTGCCAATGGCTTCGGCGGCGGCGGCGGCGTCACCGCACCAGCCGTCCTGTTCGTCCGACGTCAGCCACGTCCGCAGACGCTCACTCAACGCGTTGATCTCTTTGCTGGCGAGTTTGTAAGCCTGCACGCCCGGCTGATGAAAGGCGTTGATGTTAATGAACTCCGCATACACCGCCACGGCACGCTCGTAAAGCGCAACAAGCATCCCCAGTGCTTGTTCGTTCAAGGAGTCCATAACAATGTCGATGACTTTGCGCCTCTTGCCACGCAGCGCCGCGACCAGACCTTCCTTAAAGGCGTGCAGATAATCACCCATGGTAACCCCTTCTTCAACGGTGACCTGCATGGCGTCTCTTAAAGGTTCGATAAATGTCACAAAGAAATCATCACGCCCGTCATTGAGTTGCTGGATGTATGCATGCGCATCGGTTCCCCCCTTATTGCCGTAAACCGTGAGGCCCTGGTGGACCACATCCCCGTCGCGGTCCAGCTCTTTGCCCAAGCTCTCCATGACGAGCTGCTGGAGGTATTTGCCCAGTAGTACCAGACGGTCGGCGTACGGAACAATAACCATGTTCCGATCGCCGCGCCGGTTGCCGGTGATGTACCAGGCGGCGGCAAGCTGATACGCGGGGTTCCTCGTCAACTCGGGCTCGCGAGTGAATTTGTCCATACGGCGAGCCCCTTCGAGAAACCGTTGAAAATCAATGCCCGTGAGCGCCGCCGGAACGTGCCCGACGACATTGGTTTCACTGGTGCGTCCGCCGATCGATTCAGCCATTGGGAACACGTTTCGCCAGTTGCTTTCCATGGCGTGCTTATATAAGAGGCTCCCCTCCATGGTGATCGCAATTGCCCGGGAGGCGAAATCCAGCCCCGCTTCCGCATATGCCTGTTCAAACGCAATCATGGTGTTCTTCGTTTCCTGTGTGCCGCCTGACTTGGAGATGGTCACGACGAGACACTCCGCAAGGTTCACCACGTCCAGGACATCACGTAATCCAGCGGTGTCCGTATTGTCGACAAAATAAATGCAAGGATACCCTTGGCGCTCGACGGCTGTCAGCTCATTCCAGTAGGGACCGCGACAGGCAAACTGCAGCAATTGCGGTCCAAGGGCCGAACCGCCGATCCCGTTGATGACGACCGCATTGATGGTGGAATCCTGACGGACCTCATCCGCAAACGCCTCCACGGCAGCACAAACGTCGGACTCCGGATAGTGGATGCGGTCCGTAAAATGCGTGACCTTGCGGCCTTCGTCAGGATTCTTAATTTCCCCGGCCTCGAGGCGTTGCATTTCGCGGTGTGCCTGGCCCAGCTGTGACGGGGCACGGTCGGCCGGCGTCAGCATATCACGGAGAGCGTCTTCTGCAAGGTCCATGCCGGTAATATCGACAGTGAAGCCTGTCTCGGGATCAATGAAGGAGGGTGCCGTCCGCAGTGCGTCAATGGTTTCGTCAACAGTCATGAAGTGGACCTCTTTTTAAGCTTGCATACGCAGACGTTCAGCGCGTCTCACACAGTCTCAAGAATAAAGGATTTAACCGCCTCTTCGGTTGCCGGGAGGATGGTGCAACGAGTGGGTAAATTCATAAGAGCATCTATGTCTTGGTGACGGGCAATATCTTGGCCGGTTGCTTCGCGAATTGCATCCGGGAATTTGGCTGGATGGGCTGTTGCCAGGCAGACCGTGGGATACTCGTCCATGAGAAAATGCTGAGCAACGCATACGCCCACCGCGGTATGCGGATCGAGAAGGTAACTGTGGTTGCGGTGGAATGTCGCAATCGTGTCCAACGTGTCCTCCCTCGCACCGCTGCCTGCTGCAAACAAAGGGTCCCGACCTTCCAGCTCAATGCGTCCGGTCTGCTGAAATTGCTGCATCAGATCGCGGATGCTTCGAGCATCCTCACCCACACGATAGTACAGGTACCGTTCAAAGTTACTCGCAACCTGGATGTCCATGCTCGGGCTGAGCGTGGGATGAACCTCGCCCCGGGCATATACACCCGCTGTGAAAAAGCGGGTCAGAATGTCGTTCTGGTTCGTGGCCAGGATGAGTCGCTCGATAGGGGCCCCCATGCGCAGGGCCATGTAACCGGCAAAAATATCACCGAAATTCCCGGTCGGTACGGCAAACTGAACGCGCTCGCATCCCATATGTGCCTGAAGCCTCAGGGCTGCATAGAAATAATAAACAATCTGGGCCAGTACACGCGCCCAGTTCACGGAATTAACGGCTCCAAGCCGGTAGGCTGACTTGAATTCCAGGTCCCCGAAGAGTTCTTTCAAAATCCGTTGCGCGTCATCGAAGTCGCCCTCGATCGCAATGTTATGGACATTGCCGTCCATCACGGTTGTCATCTGACGTTCCTGAATAGGGCTGACTCTCCCGGAAGGGTGCATAATAAAGATATTGATATTGGCTTTTCCCCGAGTGCCGTAGATGGCGGCGCTGCCGGTGTCGCCGCTGGTAGCACCGAGAATGTTCAGATGCGTATCGCGGTCCGCAAGTATGTACTCGAAAAGGTTACCGAGAAACTGGAGAGCAATGTCTTTGAATGCCAAGGTCGGCCCGTGAAAAAGCTCCATGATGGTGAGGCCATTCACGTCTACGAGGTCGACGACGGTGGTACGTTTGAACGACCGGTAACTCCGATACACGAGTTCCCGGAGCGTGGCGTGCGGAATGTCGTTCCCAATAAAGGTCGACATAACCTCGACGGCCAAGTCCGGATACGACAGAGAGCGCCATTGTCCCAGGTGGTCCGTGACATCCGGAATGACCCGCGGCAGCAAGAGCCCGCCGTCGGTTGCGAGTCCCATCATCACGGCATCTCGAAAGCGCACGGGATCGGTTTGCCCGCGCGTGCTGATGTAAAGCATAGTCTCGTCTGCCACGTCTCTCTGTCCTTCCATAGTGTCGGCATGATCGCTTACGATACCCAACATACTTTCGTGGAGCGTGATGTCAACGAGGGTATTCACAAGACCGAACAAACAAGGTTTCTCCGGTACGCCGGTCCCCTGATGCGTTTAAAAAATGTAGACACTGCAGCTGCGTCTGGTCTCGCAACCAGCTGCACCACCGCTGACATTTCATGGATTCAGGTTGAAGTCATCCAAGGGTGTTGAGCACGGGTGCCTTGTGCACATAACAATCGACCACCAAGACAACGCCGATAATGAACTGTGCGGCAATAGATGCCTTTGAGGCCATAAGAAGCTTCTGTTTATTCTCGTAGTGCGAGCGTAAAACCACTGTCGCCATTCCCCCCGGCACAATGGAAAGCAAGGCAAGCAAAGACCAGCTTGTCAATGGGCCATACAGAATGCCAAGAACAAGGGAAACAAGTCCGGCACCTAGAAGGAACGCATAAAGAATGTAGGCATTCGCATGGCCAGACAACGACACCAAGTTTCGTTTGCCCGCGGCTGCGTCGTCATGAAAGTCCGGCACCTCATTTGCCACCAGGATGGCTGTCGTGAGAAAACCGAAGGGAAGGGCGAGAAACAACGCGTCCGCGGACCAGAGCCGGCCAGTCTGAAGGTAGAACCCCGCAATGACGGATGCCGGGCCGAACAGCAGAAAAATAATAAACTCGCCAAGTCTTCTGTATGCCAATTGCAGGGGAGGACTGGAATAGGCCCAGGCAAGCGCCAGCACCAGAACATACGCGGGAAACACAGCAGGGGTAACCACTATAGAAATAAGGAGTACGCACAAAATAGCGGCTGCAGCCAGCAGGATTGCAAAACCAACATAGAAAGTGGACGAAAGCCGCCCCTCCTGGATGAGCTTTGAGCCACCGAAAAATCCGTCGTAGTACGTGGTGTCCTGCCAGTCCGCGCCACTGGCGGTATCGGCCCAGTCATTGATCAGATTAGCGCTCAGGTGTGTGGCTGCGACGGTGACGAGACCCAGCAAAAAAACGTACGCACGGAAAGCGCTTTCCGCGGCAAACGCTCCGGCGATATAGGGAAGCACGCTTGCCGCGGTAAAGGGTAGTCTGAGCGCGCGTGATAATACCCGTAGGCTGAAACGTTCGCTCGAAAAAGCCACTGTACTCACGGTGTCAGCCTCGAATCGAAAATCATCCCATTGTAACGAGTTATGGGGTCACAGCGGAAAACGTTTAGAGCGACCGTCAGCCGTACCAACGCTTGCGTAATGCCGGAATAACCAGTTGTACACTTGCTTTACCGGGACCTGAGATGAGCAGCCCGAGAAATACGACCGCCATTTTTGCCGGATGCAATACCGCACCAAATGACGCGTCTCCCGCGTTCAACTTCAGTGTCGCCACAATCATGGTGATAACCAGCAGAATAGCAACGATACGGGTGAACAGACCGAAGACGAGAAGGATGCCCCCGAAAAATTCGGCGAATGCCGCCATAAACCCCCAGAAGACCGGGGCAAAATCAATGCCAATATACCCCATGGCGCCGCCGAGCCCCCTCCACATGTCCGGGCCGCCCGCGATCTTGGGATAGCCGTGGAGTACAAACGCAATGCCGACCCCGACACGGATAACCAGCAGTCCAATGTCAACCGCCGACATACCTTTTTCCGCCGTTTCTTGTGTGTGATCTTCAGATTTCATCCTTCATCCTTCCGCATACGCGGGCTCTTCCACCTCTTCTTCCAGCATCTTCTGTTCTTCCGCGAGCCCCGCGATCGTGAATCCTCTGAGCTTATCGCGCATAACTTTCACAAGCGAACGCCACAGATAATGCGTGGCACATGCCCCCACACGATCACAGGATTGGCTGTCGGTGACGCATTCAACCAGGGACAGAGGCCCCTCCAAGGTCTCTACAACTTCAAGTGCCGTAATATCCGCTGGATCTTTGCCAAGTTTATATCCCCCGTGACGACCACGGTAGCTGACCACCAGGCCACTCCCACGCAAAGGAATCAGTATCTGGTCGACGTACGCCGGCGTGATGTTCTGCTCCTCGGCAAGCTCACGAGCCAATACCGGCCCGTTCTGCTCATTCCGTCCAATCTGGATCATGATACGCAAACCGTATCGTGAGCGAGTCGATAACTTCATCCTCTCCCCCCTCTCTGGTGTGGTGCCGCCCATCTGAATAACAGCTGCACTGAAAAGCGTATTTAATAACTGAAAGTCCGATATCCAAATAAGCTTTACTTTCACCTTATCATAGTCGCAATATCCTGCAATTGCAACAAAAAGAGTTCAAAACCGCAGGAAAAAAGATAGTTGTCAACTCTACTTTCCCGTCGGATGACGTGTAGGGAAAACCAGTGCCATAAAAAAAATATGCAAAGCGCCTGCTTTTGGAAGGGCGCCAAGTGGCAAACCGGTTGCTCGTATGCAACGTTAATAAGACAACTGGCACCAGTCTTTGTTCACGCGACAACGTAAAATGTGACCATGGTACTTCATGCAAGGAGCAGCGTTGGACAACGCACGCACAAGCATCCCCCTAGGAGCGCGTGTGCGTAAGCACCGTTCTCAAGTGTGTCCGGTCGTCTACTCGTCAACGCTTCAACCGATACGCGGAGACCCGTAATGAGCCGTGTCTGGGCGGACATCAACTGTGATCGCTGGGCCGCGAATTTTCGCGCCATCAAAGAAGCGGTGGCGCCAGCCGTCGTGGTGCCGGTGATAAAGTCCGACTGCTACGGGCTTGGTGCGCACCGGGCAGCGACCGTGTTCCGGCAGGCTGGTGCAAGACGCTTCGCCGTGGCCACGCTTGAAGAAGCACGCGCGCTTGCCGATGTGGGGTGCGAACTGCAAATCCTGGGTGCGCCTATGCCGGAAGAAATTTCCGCCATGGTGAAGAATGATATCGTTATTTCGGTGCCGGATATGTCGACAGCTCGCTTGATCGGCAATACGGCGGCAAAGCTCGGTCGAATCGCTCGAGTTCATGTGTTGATCGACAGCGGAATGGGGCGACTCGGTACCCTTCTGCCGGAAGCTCTTGAGACCATTCGGACTGTAGCCGCCTTACCCTATATTGATGTGGAGGGTGTATACTCTCACTTGCCGGCCGCTGAAGTCAACGACGCATCGACACACAACCAGGTCGAACAGATGACGACACTCATGCGGGATTTGACGAAACAAGGTGTTGATATCCGCTATCGCCACCTGGCAAACAGCTCCGCCGCTGGCGGCCTCCCGGCCAGCGCGCGGGAGCCTTTCAATATGGTGCGGCCGGGAATCGATCTGCACGGCGCCGGGTCGCCGGATGTCATGAGGTCGTATCACCTTGAACCGGTCTTGACGTTGAAATCACGACTGGCGGCTGTACGACGGCTGCCGGCGGGATTTACTGTAGGCTATGGACGTACGTACAAGCTTACGGAGACACAACTCGTGGGCACCATTCCGGTGGGGTATGCTGACGGGTACCCATACAGTCTATCCAATAAAGGTCAGGTTCTCATCCGGGGACGCCGATGTCCCATCATAGGTAGCGTATGCATGGATTACTCACAGGTCCTCCTTGACGATGTCCCGGATGCCGAGGTCGGGGATGATGTGGTGCTGATCGGCACGCAAGGGAAGGCACGCATCACAATTCAGGAAGTGGCTGAAACAGCAGGAACAATCACGTACGAGATCTTGACCGGGCTGGGCCGCCGAGTCGAACGCAGGTATTGCTGAGGGCTGAAGGCTGATATGTGAGGTCGCTCCAGAAAGTACGGTTTTGGCGGTAACAACGCATAATACGCCTGCAGACGTCGTGGGTTTCAGTGTTCAGGTGTCAGGTTTCAGAAAACACAAGCAACAGTCCTGCAAATAGGTGCGAGATTGGTCCCGAAACCTGACACCTGAAACCCGAAACCTTGGATTACGGCCAGTTTGAGTGTTGAGAGTAGACTCACATTTGAAAGTTGGTTGATCAACCCACCAATGACCAATGACACCAAAAACGACCTGTCCTCGGACATCGCACGAACCATCGCCGCGCAGGACCCGCACGTGGACGGTTTCATACGCTACCTGCGAAACGAACGCGATGCATCACAACACACAATCGACAGCTATTTTCGAGACATTGCACAGTTCATAGCTCTTAGCAGCACAACGGAAAAAGACGCGCATATCGAGTGGGCATACCTGGACGCCAATGCCGCCCGGCGGTTTGCCGTTCGTCTGCAAACCCGCGGCTTGGCACGTAACTCCATCCGGCGTAAAGTGGCGACACTGCGGTCGTTTGCCCGCTATCTGACGCGGGAGGGGGTGCTTGCTGGAAATCCTTTTGTGGGACTCCCTTCCACACGGGCGCCGCAACGTCTGCCAAAGGTGCTGTCAGTGGATCAGGTGGCTAAATTGCTTGGCGCACCCGAACAGTACTGGAAACACGCCGGTCGGGATACACCCCGGGCGCAGGCCGCGGCCGATTTTGCCGCGGCACGCGATACCGCCATCCTGGAGGTCATTTACAGCGGCGGCCTGCGCATCAGTGAGGCGATGGGACTGAATATCGAAGACGTGGACTTCTTTTCCCGCACGTTTGTGGTGCGCGGCAAAGGACGTAAGGAACGACTGTGCGCACTGGGGAACCCGGCCGTCGCTGCTCTTCAGCGCTACCTTGAGGAGCGCGGCAAACAGGGATTCGGCGGACGCCGTGCGAAGGGTCCCCTTTTTGTGAATCAATCCGGCGAGCGGTTGTCTGCCCGATCGGTGCAACGCATGTTCAAGCAATACCTCAGCGAATGTGGGCTGCCGCAGGACTGCACGCCGCACAAACTCCGGCATTCGTTCGCAACACATCTTCTGGACGCCGGCGCCGACCTGCGGAGCGTTCAGGAAATGCTGGGTCACGAAAACCTGTCAACAACACAGATTTATACGCACGTGACCGCCGAACGATTGGTGGAAGCTTACCATAGAGCACACCCCCGCGCCGTGAAATGAATGGGGCTTCGGCGGGGTTATAGATCGCTCCGGGCTTTTGCGCGAGTTTAGTATTGCGGTCCTCCCGGGCCGCACAGGCACACAGGCGGGCCTGGAGACCCGCGCCACCTATGCGCCGGAGGCAGGTCCGGAGACCCACCCTGCTTTATTGCCGTCGTCCTCAACCGAAGTGTGTCTGCATGTGTACTCACAAATACCCGACTGTGATGGCAGTGCATATGCGGGAGGGGCCTCAGGGCCGCGACAGTATGTGAAAACGTCCCGAAGACTCAGTGGAAAACGCTCAACGCACGTAACCATTAACACAAGAGGTGGCTTCGGAGTTGGGTGGGCTCCTAACGGCACAGCCGCAGCAGATCGTCAACATGCGCGGTTGCCAGGCATTCCACGGTGTCCGCGCCGCCATAATAGATCTTGACTTCACCGTTGTCTTCCAGAATCAGTCCACCGGGGAACAGCACATTCCCCCGGTATCCCTCCAACTCATAGGGCGCCTCGGGTGCCATAAGGGGTCGATTGTATATCCCCTTCACAATCCACGGGCGCTCCAGGTCGAGAAGCATTAACCCGATGGTGTAGGTCTTATACCAATTGCTGTGCCAGGCTGGAAGTTCCCGGGTTTTATCCACGGTGACAGCATGAAAGACAGTGAGCCAGCCTTCGGATGTTTTCACCGGTGGTGCGCCCGGGCCAATCTTGGCGTTCGCCCAGGGAACTTGCTCCGAGCCGAGAACCAACTGGGAGTTGCCCCAGTATCTGCAGTCCGGTGAATCCGAAAACCACAGGTCAAAGTTTTCAGGGCCACCGCGACCGTAGATCGGGAACGGCCGTTCGAGACGCATGAATTTTCCATCCAGTCGCTCGGGGAAAAGAACCATATTCCGGTTGTCCGGCAGCGACAGACTCAGGATCTCCCAGTCGTCAAAGTCGTCGGTAACCGCGACGCCTCCGCGAATACCGTGCTTGGTGTCCACCGCGAAACACAGATAGCAGCGTCCGTCGATGACCGTGATTCGCGGATCGTAAGCCCTGCGAATCTCGTCTGTCTCCCATTCGATCCACGGCTTCGCCCGAGGCTCCCAGGAAACGCCGTCGCCGGAAAACGCAACCCCCATGTTGGTGCCGACCACACGCGTCTTTTCTTCGACGTCCGTGTAGTCGTTGCGAAACACCATGACGTACTTGCCCTGGTACTTGGCAATGCCGGCATTAAAGATAAGCGTGGCCCTGTATGGGATGTCGTGCGCCGTCAGTACAGGATTCGCCGGATGCCGTCCAGCGATGTCTTGGGTGTCGCTCATGTCGTTCTCCGTGGTTGCATGCCATGTGTCCCCCAACATGCGCGGTTCGCCGACGAACCGCTTCCGATCTGGCGTAGAACGCATGGCATTGTCAGGGG
>JAIPIM010000124.1 GCA_021734725.1 Minisyncoccota bacterium
CCTGCAACGCCTCCAGGCCGGGGACCTCGCTTCGGTAGTGACCGGCGGCAATGACATTGACTCCCAGTTCCTTTGCCGTGTGATAGTGAGTGTGATCCATCTCCCCCGTGATAAGGCAGTCCAGTCCCTCCGCCGCGCAGCATTCCAGTGCGTCCGGCGCGCCTCCTGAAACGATGCCTACTCGCCGTATCGTAGTTGGTCCAAACGATGTCACGCTGCTCACGGTCTTCAACACCCGGTCTACCTCGGCAACCAAGCGGTCGAGTTTCATCTCCGTCGCGAGCTCCCCGCGCCAACCTATCTCACTGTCTCCGTACTTAAAAAACGGTTCACGGTTCGAGATGGCAAGCCGCTCGGCGATCACCGCGTTATGCCCTACCCGCGGATGCATGTCCAGCGGAAGATGAGCGGCATACAGCGAGACTTCGTTGCGCAGCAGCAGCCCCACCCGTGCCGCATTCAAGCCTGTCAGATACTTCAGACTGTCATTCCAGCTCAAGCCGTGATGCACCACCACGGCGTCGGCATCGGCTTCCACGGCCTTTTCGAACAGCTCAAGACAGGCGTCAACACCGAACACGATCCGTTCGACATCATCGCCCCCCTCCACTTGGAGGCCATTGTTCGAGGCGTCTTTACACGGGCAGGGCGTTAGGAGGAAATCGTCAAGAAACGTCACCAACTCATTCCGATTGATCATGGCGCTTTACCTACATTTTCGTTTCTGCTCTTACTGTTGAAGATAGTGGACGACAATAATACTTTGGCACCAATTTTCTCACGGATTCAGATAAGATACTTCCGCACTATTCCACCGTCAACCGTACGTGCAAAGAGGCAGCCGTGTTCCGATGACATGGGCCTGAGAGGTAGGGAGTTGCGAAATGTCCGCCCCGCTTTGACATGATCCGTTCACACAATACAGTCAGATAACAGAATTATAACCGGTATAAGGAAGCCATGCCTACAGACACAAGATTCCACATCCGCCCAGTCTCACACGTCTACGGTCCGTATGCGCGTCGGGCAATGACCGCACTCGTGCCGGGGTTCGCGATCGTACTTGGCATTCTCCAGTGCGCGGCGCATGCGCAGGGGATGTCTCACGAGCCCGCGGCACGGACAGATTCGCCGGTCGAACGGCTGCAAGCGCAACTTCAACAGCGGATTGATCGGGAGAAGGAGCACATCAACCTGACTCAGTCACCGGGAGATCTGCCAGCGGCTTCGGAATCATCCGCACACGTATGGACAGCGCTCGCCGGTGTACAAGTGGAAAAGGCGCGCATGTACCTTCGTCGGAAACCGGCAGGTCGAGTCGAGGCTCAAAGGGCACTCATCAGCGCACAATCCCTACTCGACCACGATCCTGTCAATGGACTTCCCGCCACCATCGAGCACGGTCGCATTACCGAGCTCGCCTACTTCGCCCGGAATGACACCTCCCCGCAACCTTACTTCATGTACGCCCCCAATGGTTACGACGGCGCAACGCCATGGCCGCTGGTCGTTTTCCTCCACGGGTGGGTCCCCTCCACCAGCACGATAGATCCCTACCTGGTCTCGGATTTCGTACTCGATCTGGCCGATAAACACCGGACGCTTCTGGCGCTTCCTCACGGCAGAACAAATACGGATTTCCAGTTTGCCGGTGAAGTGGATGTGCTGCGCGTTATTGCGGAAGTCAAAAAATACTACAACGTAAATCCGGATCGGGTTTACCTGCTCGGAATCTCCATGGGCGGGGCCGGCGCATGGCAGATCGGCACCCACTATCCGGATCTGTTCGCGGGGATCGCTCCCATTAACGGACAGGCAGACTGGTTCCGGTTTTGGCATGACAATTACGACTGCCCAACGCGAGAGAACACGCCAGGACATCTCAAAACCGTTATCGCCATGAATAACCCGCTCGATCTGGCGGACAATCTGCTGAACCTCTACTCCTACAGCCAGCACGCGAAGACGTGTTTCCTCGGAGCCGACCACACCCTCGACATGGTCGAAAAACTCAAGCGAATAGGCGCCCCGCACGATGTTTACATCGATCCGAGCCACTTGGGGCATTACACGTACTGGACGGCAACCCCCTGGCGTAAAGCGTTCGAGCACTTGCTCAGGCAAACACGTGTCAGCGATCCCCGCGAGATAAGCTTTTCCACATACTCACTCCGTTTCCCCAAGTCCTATTGGGTCGAGATTAAACAGTTTCTAACGTGGGGGGACCTGGCCACCATTCGGGCCACGTACGAAGGGGACGGCAGGATCCGCGTCGTCAGCAAGAACGTGGCGGCATTTAGGCTGAGTCCCCCGGGTACCTGGGGTGAGGATGAACTAACGATCACATGGAACGGAGAGATTCTGAAGAGCCTGCCCCCCGAAGTGGATGGCTCCCTGCACATTGTCTGGCCGGAAAGGGCAACGCCGGGAGAAAATGCACTCGTCAAGAACCGTGCGGTGTGCGGGCCGGCTCCCGATGTTTTTAACTTCCCGTTCACCGTGGTCATCGGTACACGGGGGACCGACACGCAGGACAAAGCCGTCCGCAATCTGGCAATGCAGTTCGTCGATGACTGGGAGCATTACGCCGAAGGCCGGCCACCGGTCGTCCGGGACGTTGAGGTCACCCAGGAGCTCATGGATGAACGTGGGTTGGTCCTGTTCGGCATGCCTGACACGAATGCCGTCATCCACCGCATTGCGGATTCTCTGCCTTTCCAGTTGTCGGAAGATACCATCAAATTGCCTGACGGAAAAACCTTTTCCGCACAGGAAAACGGCCTCATTCTGACCTATCCGAATCCCCTCGCGCCTCAGCGCTATATCCTCATCTATAACGGCCTTCATTGGGGAGAGGGCCGAAGCTACAGCCATCGTTTCGACCGGCTTCCGGACTTCACGATATTCACCGATCGGCAGATTCCCGCCATCGGCAGCAATGCATTTCGGGCCGCCGGCTTTTTCGACGCCCATTGGAAATACGACCCTGAACTTACCGATTTCGGTCCGTAAGTCCTGTGCAAACCGCCATTAACATTCTTTACGTGAACCATGTTTCCGCGGCGGGCGGAGGTGCCGAGACCAGCATGCTCGAGCTCCTCGACGCGTTGGATCGCGACAGTGTCGCGCCCCGCGTAGCAGCCCCTCCCGAGGGCACCCTTATCGATGAACTGCGCCAAAGGGGCATTGGCACGCATCCCGTCCCGCTGCGGCGACTCACCAAAAGCTTGTCCCCAGTCAAAGTTCTGTCCGCGCTGAACAGTTTCCGTCGCGTCACGCCCGCGCTGAGCGAAATCATTCGCAACCACGCCATCGATATTCTGCATGCCAACAGCACAATTGCCCATCTCTACGCCAGCATCCCCGCAAGCACGCCCAGGCCCCCTCTGGTCTGGCACTGCCGAGACATGGTGCATCCGGGTCCCCTCGGTCGCTGGATGGCACGACGCGCAACCCGAATCGTCGCCATTTCGAATACTGTACGGGACAGCCTTAAGGAATGTATGGCCGATGCCGAGACCCTCGTTACGATACCAAATGGCATTGACGTCCAACGGTTTACCCCTGCCGCGCGTGGGGCAAATTATCGCTGCGCTCACGGCCTGGACGAGAACGCGTTTGTCGTCGGAATGGTGGCGCATTTCGCGGCGTGGAAGAATCACTGTCTGTTTCTTCAGGCAGCCAGCCATATTAAGAGAGAGTTACCCCAAGCACGCTTTCTCGTGATTGGCAAAGACCTGTTTGGCGATTCCCGTGTATCCAAAGACACGCTGGTGCGGGAGGCGAACCGGCTGGGTATTGACCGCGACACTCGTTTCGCCGGGTTCGAACCCGATATTCGGCCGGCAATGGAAGCCATGAATGTACTTGTACATCCGGCAGCCAGGGAACCCTTCGGTCGCGTGGTTGCTGAAGCCATGGCACTGAAAACACCGGTAGTCGCGGTTGACGATGCGGGTCCCGCGGAAATCATTCAGCACGAGGACAACGGTTTGCTGAGCGCTCCCACGGCAGAGACGCTGGCACATCACGTTCTAAAAGTGGCACAGACAGCCGGGCTGGCGCAACAGCTGGGGGAAAGCGCCCGCCAGCGTATTGTAGACACATTCAATGTCTCGCGCGTAGCTCGGCAGTTCGCGGATCTTTATCGTGGCATCCTCAGGCGATAACCCGGAAGATTTCGGAACGGGAGATGGAAATTGATTTTCGAGGTATAGCGGGGAGCAGTGGCGAAGGTAAAGTGTACACATTGAAGGTGGAACTGACATAGGGAGCGAGTGAGCTGGCTTCCGGACAGAGTCCGCTTTGGTGGGACGACGATCAACCATGACAGACACCCCTCACATCGGCATTGACGGAATGCTCATCAACCGGTGCGTATCCGGAGTGGAACATGCCATCTACAATCTTGCCGCCGCACTGGCGGATGCCGGCCGCCACACCTACGAGCTTTACATGCCCGACTACTCTCCACAGCCGGACATAACAAGTCCCAGACTGAGGACACACCGCTGCCATCTGCCTGGACGATCGCGAATCATGCGAATCCTGTGGGAACAGACGCGTCTGCCGCGGGTGCTGAAAAAGCAGGCATGCAACCTCCTGCATGCGCCCGGATACATCGCTCCCTTTTGCTCCGGACTGCCCACCGTCATCACGGTTTACGATCTCATTGCTCTCCGCTGGCCAAAATACTGCAAGCGCACCAACGTGGTCAACTATCGCCTGCAACTGCCATTGTCCATTCGATGCGCCGCCGGTATCAGTGTCCCTTCCGAAGCAACCCGACGGGATCTTGTGAGCCGGTTCCCTTTCGCGGTCGAAAAAACGCGGGTCATCCCGCTTGCCATCACCAATGACTTCCAGCCCGTGAAGGAACAGCAGAAACTTGAGGATATCCGTCACGCTTACAAGCTGCCCCCCCAATTCATTCTGTTCGTCGGCCAACTCGAGCCCAAAAAAAACATACCTACGCTGATACGGGCGTTTGCCGAGCTTAAAGCGTTTACCGAGTTGCCCCACAAACTGGTCCTGGCCGGTGGTCGCGGCTGGCACTTCGATGGAATTGAACGTGCCCTCCGGAAATGCGGCGCATCGAACGACATTCTGTTCACGGGGTTTGTCCCCGGAGAAGATCTGCCAGCCCTTTTCTCGCTTGCCGATCTGTTCGTTTTTCCGTCGTTTTGCGAAGGGTTCGGCATCCCGCCGCTCGAAGCCATGGCATGCGGCACGCCCGTGGTTACCTCCAATGCGACCTCACTTCCGGAAGTCGTAGGCAAAGCCGCCTTGCTGCTTGACGAGCCGGCGGACAGTAAAGAGCTCGCGCGGCTTATGCAGCGCGGATTGACCGACAAGAACCTGCGAAGTGAATTAATCACCAGGGGGCAGGAGCGCGCAAAGCAATTTACCTGGGAGAAAACAGCGCAAGCCACTGAGTTGTTTTACGACGAGACAGTGGCAGTCTGTCGGACTTAGGGGCCGCGAGTATGGTCGAACCGCTTGCGTTTTCCGCCTCAAAAGGACGCGGCGAGCTGGCTGCGTTTGTGGTTGATGTTTACTCGAGGGTAGGTTAAACCGTGGTCGCGGCGTGGAAGCCCCTCCCACTTTATAGATACTGACATGAGTTGGTCACCGGATCGCGGTGTGGAAGCCCTCCGAAGTGTCGGAGTACGCAAGGCACCTCTCACTTTTCTGTATGTGGTCAGGTGGCAATGAACGTGGGAGGCGGTTCCACCCGGCGACCGCTGACCAACGCAACCTCAACACATATCTTCCGTGGATAATCGATTGCCTCGGCGCACCTCTTGCCCCACAGATTCGGCGGGGGTACCTTTTCTCCCCGTTCCGCAGCAGCACGCGATTGCATTTGAAAACGTGCCTGTCGGAAAGTATCATGGAGAACGCTTAATCGTCTGCTGACAACACCTTTTTGCATGGGGGTTAGTATCGTACACGCATGAACATTGCTTACATCGTTGCCGAATTTCCGAAGCTCACGGAAACCTTTATCGCACGCGAGATCCATGCTTTGGAAGAACGTGGCTTCCGGATTACCGTCTTTTCTCTTCGCCGTCCCCGCCTCACGGCGGAGCAATTAGGCGAAGATCGCACCGGCGGGGACACACCGCCTTACGCGCGGTCCCCGGCAGGCGGGATTGTCTATCCCCCCCCACTCCCCAGCCTGATGCTGATAACGGCCCAGTTTCGACAACTCACGTCCCCAGTGCGTTACTTGCGCGATCTTGCTGCAATCCTCGCTGCCGACTGCCCTCATCCCATACGGATGGTGAAAGCATTGCGACGTTTCCTGATCGCCGTTGCCTTTGCTGAACGCGCGCGCAAAAAAGCCATCGAGCATGTGCACGCTCAATTCGTGTTCGTCACGGCCGATACCGCACACGTCATGGCCAGCCTGTTGGGTGTTCAGGAAAGCGTTTCGGCCCATGCCTGGGACATCTATACACAACCCACAGCGGTTTTGCGGCGCCGTTTAGCGAATGCGGCGTGGGTTTCGGCATGCACCAAGCACGCAGTGGAGTACCTCCGCGGACAGCTGCCGAAGCAGCTTCCAGAAATTCACTATGCTCCACATGGCCTTGACCTCGCACAGTTCTCCCATGCGTCCAACGAGGCAAGCGGGTCGGGGCAAGATCGTCCTCTCATCTTAGGGATCGGACGACTCGAAGAAAAGAAAGGATTCTGTTACCTGATTGACGCCATCCACATCCTTCTCAACGAAACTGAAACGCTCGAGGATCGAACTCCGCGTCATTCGCTCAAATGCACCATCATCGGTGATGGTCCAAAACATTCCGCGCTCCGGAGCATGGTTGATCAACTGGGGCTTCAAGGCACTGTTTCCCTGCCCGGGGCGGCCAATCCGCAAACCGTTTGGACGTTGCTTTCGCGCGCTTCAGCAATGGTCTTGCCCTCTGTTATTGCGCCTGACGGTGACCGTGACGGCTTGGCAAACGTCATACTCGAAGCAATGGCCACTGGAACACCAGTGATTACGACGACTGCCTCGGCTGCAAGTGAGGTAATCCGTGACGAGGAGAATGGTTTCCTTGTTGCGCCACACGATCCCGCTGGCATCGCCGACCGCATACGACGGATACTAATCGATACAGACCTCCGCAACCGCGTAACTCGCGCTGCTTGCAAGACCGTAAGCGAGCAATTCGATATCGACAAAACAATCCGCACTTACGAGAATCTCTTCCGACAGTCTGGTAAAAAATCTTGAAACAGGGTATTCTTATATATCCGTCCGAAGAACCGTTTATCGAGTATGGATGACATCCATCGCCCGTAAACGTCCAGCGGAGCGACGGAGAAGGAGGAAAGAATGGAGGATCCCATGAAAAAGAATGGCATGCTTTGTGGAATGATTGTGGCCGTTTGCTTATTCGCAGTGTTTGACGGCACAACGACGAGTGCGGCCGAAGAAGGCGGAATACTCAAAGAAATAGCGGTGCTGTCGGGATACTCGCATAGTAATTTGGAAGGATGCTCGGACGATTACGAAGTGATCCCGTTCATTGTCCGCTACAGTTACGACCCCAATGACTTGCTGACCCGTTTCGGGGTAACCCTCCCTGGAATGTGGCGGTTCAATCTCGAGCCTTTCTTTGGGCAAGTGATCGACCCGGCGCCTAATGTCGAGGCGGGATGCGCCTTTCTCCTCCGCTTCAACGTACCGCTTGCACAAGACCGGTTCCGTCTGTTTGTTGAAGGCGGGGCGGGGCCCATGTATCTGGGGCGAAACACGGAAGAACAATCCACTCATTTCAATTTCATTAACTATGCCGGTGCCGGATGTTCGGTGAAAATCAAGGACGATCTGGCTGTGGAAGGTTCGTTTCGCTTGCGCCATGTATCCAACGCGGGAATAGATCACCCCAACAGCGGCATTGATGGGGGGACCGTCTTGCTGGGCTTGAACTGGCTCTTCTAGTTCCCGGCGGTATCGAGTGTCCTTACAGCCAGCCGTTCTCGGCTGCGTGCCTCATCTTGTCAACGCTGTCCCCGTGCTTCCAAGACACAAAACGCCACCAATCTTGCATGTCTTTCGGAGGCGGCACCCGCTCATACAGTTCATCGCCCCTAACGCCTTGATCCACAAGTCCTTTGATTTGTTTCCGCAGGTCGTTGAAATAGTCAAGCCAGCGCTTGAGTTCGGCGGTGGAACATAACGGACCGTGTCCTGGCACCACGGTTTTTGCGTTGAAACGGATCAGCCGTTTATAAATCTGGGTCACGCGCACCTGGGCTTCAGGACGCATGGTCGCCTCAGACGGTATGAGTCCCCATCCGAAGAGATCGCCAACGAATAATACGCTGTCCCTGGGAAACCACACCAGACAATCGGTCCCCGTATGGCATTGAGGCATAGGGATCATTGTGCAGGTTCGGCCGGTCCCCTTGAACGTCTTTCCGTCCGGCGCAATGTCTTCGGTGTCGCGGTTCACGATGTCGGCGCCAAACTCGTCCTGGAAAGCCGCATTCAGTGCCATGTGGTCATAGTGCACATGTGTATTAAGTACGACCTTCACGCTTTGTGGAGGCATAGTCTCCTCGACCGCGCGGAAAACTTCTTCCTTCAGGTCCGGTTCTTCAAGGGCGTCAATGATCAGGGTGTACCCCCCCATGTCCGCCCATCCCATATTGTCAATGGCCTGACGGACAACGACCCCATCGGAAACCTGCTCGAGGGTCGGCTCTTCAGGTGTCATAATCATCACTTTTACTCCCTCCTGTTGAGTCGGCGGTGTTGGTTTCCTGCATCCTGGAAAGAAACGGCATCAGATGCATGGAATTGCCATCTATTCCATAACAATACAGCCAAATTGCCGGAACGTAAAGACGCTGCCCCGCGCGTCCTTGCCTGGCTATGCATTGATACCCGAGGACGGAAACTGGACTTTCCAACGGCATCGGCTAAAGTCCCCTACACCGTTCGCAAAGCCAACTGATAATGGACGAAAGATAATCACGTGCGTTACGCCATTGTTTCCGATATCCATTCGAACAGTCAGGCTTGGGAAGCAGTGCTGCTTGACATCCGCAGTCAGGATGTGGACGAAATCATCTGCCTAGGTGACGTTGTGGGCTACGGTCCGGAACCCGCAAGGGTCATGCAGTCAGCGTACACCCATGTGCATCATTTCGTACTCGGCAACCATGATGCTGTTTTGGCTGGCCGGCTGGATCCGGCGAATTTCAACGATGAAGCGCGCAAGATCATTACGTGGACAGCCGCGCAACTCGATGCCAAGGCCCATCGGTTTTTCGAAGAACTCCCACTTGTGATTCAAGCCCATGATTTCCGTTGCGCACACGCTGAGTTAGGTGTACCTGGTCAGTGGCGTTACATCATAGACGCGGAAGAGGCAACAGACTCCTGGGGTGCCTGCAACGATCCTCTGATGTTCGTGGGACACACACATATCCCCGCAGTCTTTGTTGTTGGAAACAGCGGTACGCCACACAAACTGGTCGCCCAGGACTTCGCCTTGGAACAGGGCAAACGGTATATCGTTAACGTCGGATCCGCGGGTCAACCGCGAGATGGTGACATGCGCAGCAGTTACAGCGTTTTTGACACGACGACACAAAGTGTTTATTTTCGGCGTGTTCCCTTCGATATTGACGCCTATCGCGCGGCTCTCGAGTACAATGCTCTCCCCGCAGGCCCCAGCTATTTCCTTTCGGTGGCCGACAATAAGCCCTTACGCTCAGTGCGTGAAACGCTGGATTTCCGTCCCCCCGAGTCCGCACGAGAAGACACGTCCGTTGTTTCCATTGAGCAAATGGCCCGCAGTGTACGCCGATGGAAAACGCTCAGTTGCGCCATTGCCGCGGCGGCGGCGGTTATCGCACTCGTCACGGCGGTCACCTTTTGGCTTACGCGCGATCCGACGACGATCATCCATGCATCGAAACAGTCATGGCCAACCCTTGCTCGCCCTACGGTCCAGAAAGAACTGCTGCATACTCCCGAACCGGTCGGCGCGATTACGACTGAACGACCGCTGCATTTTTGGCATGTGGAGCTAACGCATCTCGATGCGCAAACAGTACGAGCAGTAAAACCGGACGATCCAGACACACCCAGCGCCGCCATATTTGAGATGCATTCGGAGACGGCCTCGCGAATGGCCATTCTTTCACCCCGGATAACCGCTGAATCCGGTACCCGTTTCACAGCCAAAGCACAATTCCTCAAGACCGAATTGCAGGATGGATTCGTAGCGGTGGCGCTCATCCGGGAACTAAAGGACGGCACGCGCGAGTTGCTGGCCACCAGTGAACTCGGCCCCCACGCACCTGACGACCGCTGGCTCCCACGATCCGCCACCATGGACGAACCTTTGCGCGCGGATGCGGTCCTTAGGTACGCCATCCGCGGGCAGTTCAAAGGCGACATCGCTGTTCGCAAGTGGAGCTGCTTCCGACGAGAATAAGCAGTTCCGGTAACACCGGTGCATTTAGAGAATTGCGAGATGTGGTTTTTCGCCTCAAAAGGACGTATTGAACCGACTGCGTTTATGGTTGGTGTTTACTGAGGAGGTAGAGTAAACCGTGGTCGACGGGTGGAACCGCCTCCCACATTAAGGTGCTGATATAAGTTGCTCAGCGGGTCGCGGCGTGGAAACCCCTCTCACATTTCCGTATGCGGTCACGTGGCAATGAACGTGGG
>JAIPIM010000125.1 GCA_021734725.1 Minisyncoccota bacterium
ACTTGACCCGCAGAAGAACATGCACGTTACTTACCGCATCAATGCCGCACTCGGGTTCAGCCCCAAAAATGAGCTTCCCCAGGCGCGTCACGCAATATACCTTGTCTTCATCTTCAATAAGGAAGCAATAGATCTGAGAAGTTTTCTCTCGCAAAAGTATGATTGAGGCAATGCGTTCGGGAACCACGTCACCATCACGTCGATACGCATCCGGTACGCCGAGCGTACGTTGCCAGACAACGTGACCTTCCCGCACCTCGAAATCCACATCGTTCGTCCGGAACGCTTGGCGAAGCATTGGATGTGAAAGTTCGGCGCATACCGAATAAGTTGCAGGGGTCTGCAGCCGCGCCAATTCATTCAGATTAATCGTCAGCCGTTTCGTTTCGCCAGCCCCCAATGTAAGATTCTTTATCAGGTTACCGGCATCAATAGATCTTTGCCCAAGCTGCCTCGACGATTCCAGCAATAGTGTCAAATAGGAATTAGATGAACGGCCCGGGGAAGCCCCAAAAGTGAGGTCGTTTCCGGTGTAGTTGCGCACGGCAAGAGTCATATTGACGGACTCGTACTTCAAGTAGCGCTCACGATCCGTCGAAAGATGCATCTCCAGTTGGGCGCGAGCCACCGGTAGCTGCCCCACGAAAAGCACCATAAATAGGGCACCCAAAGATACCCGTCGACAACGAAACATTCGAACATGACTACGCATGGGAAAAACCTTCTGTTTGAAATCTAACCGGATCATGAGCTCACTCCAAGAAGCTGTGCTTTGCCAAGACCACTAAAAAGTATGCCTCCGATCTCTCAAAAATCTACACATGACTCAGGTTAATGAGCATCATATTCCTTCGGGGGCGCACACGTCGATCAAGAATGGCGCCCAAGGCTGTTAAGTACCGATTTCGCTACTTCTTCTTCTGACACTTCAGTAATGCAGGTTTGTTGCATGACCGGACATTTTTTCTCGAAACACGGCCAATGACTGCACGAACCGTGAAACACAAGGTGCCCCTTGCCGTAAGGTCCCGTCAGAGCAGGGTCGGTGGGCCCAAAAAGAGCTATCACCGGCACATGCAGTGCCGCCGCCAAATGCATTGGCCCGGTATCGTTGGTCAGAAGTACATCACTGCGCCTGAGCAGTTCGATTAATGTCGGCAGGTTCACCGCTCCCATCAGATTCACAGGACAACAGTCAGCACAACTTTGAATAACTTTGTCGCCCACCGGAATTTCGTCCTCAGTGCCCACAAGCCAACAGCGAACACCAGGTTCCTTGTCTGCCACAAAAGAAATAACCCGCGCGAAAAAATCCGACGCATAAGCTTTAGATGGCCAGCGCGCCGCGGGTGCTATTGCCATGATAGCGCTTCCTCCCGTGAGTTCGTTTGCCCTCAACAATCGCTCTGCCTGTTTCACCGCGTCATGCTGCGGCGGAAATACGCTATCGTCCCCAACATTGTCTCCAATCTCGAGAGCAGAACGGACAAGGAACAAATTTTTGTCAACCGCATGGAAAACATTCGCTGGCAGAAGGATTTTTTCAGTGTAGAGAAGACTGGCGAATTCACGAGCAGCCCGGAAACCTATGCGGCGCGGCGCCCCCGTTACCAGAGCAATGCAGGCACTGCGCAACAATCCCTGAAAATCGATAACAATATCGAACTTGCGCTCCCGCAACTCGCGAACAAAATCCAGTACTTCGCCCCAGCGGGCAGGATGCACCCAGTCTTTCCGGTGAAAGGGTATCACCTCATCAACATCCGGCGACAACCCGACCAAGTCTACGTACGCTTCGTTAACCACCCACACAATTGTCGCGTCGGGATACCGGCACCGGACCAAGTGCACGGCGGGAAAAGTGTGAACAATATCCCCTAGACTGCTGGGTTTGACGATGAGAATATTCACGGCAAGGAACTATGCTTAAAGCATCTGCCTCAACGCCCCTCGGCCAACCTGACCGCACATCGCTCGGGAAGCCCGGCACGACGTATTTTTTCCTGACAAGCGGCAATGTCATAAGGAATGCGATGCAACTCCACTTTTCGCTCCTCCGGGCTGTAGATGACCAGGGCGGCATCCGGATTGCCGTCCCGTGGCTGGCCCACACTCCCCACATTAATCAGGTACTTATGACCGGGAGCTAATACAAGTTCCCGATAATGATCGGTGTCAATGCCACCAAATTTATCAAACGCTACCGGCACGTGCGTGTGCCCACAGAAACATACCGGCGTCCGCTGATAATTAAACGAAGCCTCCGCATTCCACTTATCGAAAATGTACCCCCATTTGGACGGCATATCCAACGTGGCATGGACCAATGTCACCTTCGCATTCAATACCGCCTGGTAAGGCAACTTTTTGAGCCATGCTTTGTGGTCATCAGTAATGTTCTCTCGCGTCCATTCGACTGCCCAGGCTGCCTGCGGGTTGAAGCCCATGAGGTCATTATTGGTGCTTGCATACTCATCATGGTTTCCTCGTATCACAGCCTCCGGGTCAAGACGGCGTACAAACTCCAAACACTCCGCGGGATCAGCATTGTACCCGACTATATCGCCCATACAGATATATCTGTCCACACCAATTTCTTCGGCCTTTTCCACCACAGCGGTAAGGGCCTCATAGTTGGCGTGTATATCACCAAGTAGTGCATATTTCATGTGTCGGAAATACCAAAAGAGTCAGTCTTGCTAGTCTTGCTTGAAATGAGCTGTAAATCTATTGCGCTTTGACAGCTTTGCAACCCCCTCCTGATCCGCCAATGGACAAAGCCGACATGCATTATCGACGCACAAGCAGAAATCATGGTATATACCCAGCAGACCTTGCTGTTCACAGGCATGACCGACAACCGCTTTGCCACGACTGGGCGGTACAAGTATTCGGTGGACAATCTCTTTGAGCTGGCGGTTGGACTGTAACTTTGGGGCCTGCACGAAAGCCTCGTCCGCCAGCGTTTGCAGTGCTCGGTCTCCACGGCGACTGGCAAAACCCCGCAGAAAAGGCAAAATGACATTGATAATAATGTCGTCAATGCGGTGACGTCCTAACAGCTGCATCGGCCTGGGCAACCGTTTATTGAAGCTGGCAAATCCGCACCACGCGCTTTGGACAGTGAGCGTATCCCGAAGGCGCAGCAACAGTTCTTTCCCATGGTTAGCTCCTGCGGCTGCACCCAGAATGGCCTTGACCGGTCTGTACTCCCACCTTTCGAGAAGCTTGACACCCGCGGCAAGGCGACGCTCCGGATAGTTCAGGGGACGCGTACTGCCGCGCGTCCACTCGAGTCGTTGTGTCGAACACCCTTGGCGCCACCAACAGTTCCACAGCTTGTGTGCGAGTGGACGCATTTCGTCGCACACCGGCTGTCGCGTGGGGTCAGGCAATAGGCCCCCGCTGCCGTAAAGAAGTGCCATCGCGTGGTCCGAGTCCATGCACGCCCGCAAACGTGAGAGCGACACCGTCCTGGCCAGTTGCACAAAAGGTTCTTTGTTGACTTTGTATCCCAACGCACGGAACAACGCCTCATACAAGCTCTGGTCACCCCCCGAAGCAATGATGCGGTGTTCCATATCCAGTGCTTTGTCGTGGAACCGTGCAAGGCCCGCAATGCGTAAGACATCGCGCAGTGAATCGTCATCAAGGGCCACCCACTGGCGCGCACATAAACCACTGGGCACCTTCCGGGCATAAGGATATGTATCCGCGGAAAGAGCTCTCGATAAATGCTCCCAAGGCTCTTTCACTAAGTCCTTCAGCGACAGACATGGGGGCAGACCTGTGCTCTGGGCCTCCTCGCCACAATCCCACACAACATGCAGGATTACATTGCTGTACAGCGGGTCATTTCCATGACCATGATGCCACCAGTCCCGAACATGACGATGAATTTCAACATCACCGCAGAGTAAGTCTCGCCCAAGCACGATCTTGGCGTTGCGAAAGTCCGGCCCCCTTTCCTGGTTCCACGTTCCAGTGGATAACACAGTGACAGTTTGACCCGAAACGGTACAAGGTTGGCAAGTAAAGCACTGTTCGTTCCAGAGTGCCTGCAAAAAATGCTCGTCAAATTGACAGAGCCCCCGGCTACTGCTATTTTCGCATAGCATGCCTTTGAGAGAGTCTAGACAAGTGCGTTGTGGACGGAGTGGTACATAGTCATGGCGAAGGCGGTCCTGCAAAACACTGAGTTGAGCGTTCTCCTGCATGTGTTCAACCCTCCTTTGCAACATATTTAAAGCTATCGTATAATAGCATACATAAGGAAGTCCTGCAATCATGTATGGCAAATTTCACGCAACTCTGATCCGTACGGTAACTATTACAGCAGTGTGCGCCGTCGGCTTTGTACACGCTGCGGAAAGTGCACGGCAAACACCCGTTGTCCGAGCGGTTCAGACCGTCATGCCCAGCGTGGTAAACATTGCCACTCAGAGAATTGTGCGCGTGTCTGATCCATTCGAAGCGTTTTTTAACGATTTCTTCGGCACACCTCCGCAAGAATATAAAGAAATCCGTCAATCAATCCCCCTGGGCAGCGGTGTCATTGTCGACCGCAGCGGCCTCATCTTGACGAACTATCATGTCGTCCGCAGAGCATCGTCCCTGGAAATCCGTCTCGCTAATGCGGAGTCCTATCAAGCCAAAGCAGTCGCATTCGATGCAACCAATGATCTGGCTCTCTTGAAACTGCAAGGCACAGTTGACCCTGCCAAACTTAAAGAAGTGGCCTTTGCGCATCCAGATGACCTGCTTCTGGGAGAAACCGTTCTTGCCGTGGGGAACCCCTTCGGGCTTGAAAATACCGTCACTACCGGGGTGCTGAGTGCAAAGAACCGGACATTGCGGGAGGGCGGTGTATCATTCAGTGATATTCTGCAGACAGATGCCGCCATCAATCCAGGGAACAGCGGAGGACCATTGATCAACTTGGACGGAGAACTGATCGGAATCAACCTGGCCATCCGTCGCGGTGCCGAGGGCATAGGGTTTGCCATCCCCCTTCGACGTATAGAAACCGTGCTGGCATCCTGGTTGACACCAGCGCAATTCTCCAATGCCGCGTGTGGGTTCAGCCCCAAGACGGTAACGCAGGAAGGAAAAACTGCCGTGGCAGCCGCGAACGTCGATCCGGATTCCCCAGCGCACGAAGAGGGGCTTCGAGAAGGAGATATCATTGCGCAGATAAATGGGACACAAGTGACCCAGGCAATTCAAGCGGCACGCATGCTTTGGCGCATGAAGCAGGGAGATCCACTATACCTGCTTCTCGGCAGCGGAAAAGTGGTCAGCATGACGGTCACCGCCATGACCGATGAGCAGCTGGTTCGAAGGCGTCTCGGTGTCCAAGTTCAAAAGCTGACAAACGCCCTCAGAAAAGCCCTGGGCCTCCCGGATTCACTCAAGGGGCTGGCCATCAGCGATGTGATGACAGACAGTCCTTTTGCTGCTGTCGGCATACACCGTGGAGATATCATCCTCGCACTCGACGGTACCCCTGTACAAACACGAGAGGCCCTCGCCCAAGCACTTCGACAACACCATCCCGGAGACACAATCGTCATGCATATGGTCACAACCCGCACTCGATACGGCGACGTTTTTTTGAAAGAATTCCAAATGCGTGTTACCTTATGAGAGTGATGGGTACAGAAACATATGGTGTGGTCATTGAATAGGGGCTTTGGTCCAAGACCGAAGTTGCGGCATCAGGAGGCAAGCGGTGAAACCTTATGATTACGTGGTCGCTGTTCTGCTGATCGGATTAATCTGCGGCGCTGCCTACTTTCTCCTGCCCGCATACAAGAACTACAGCGAAACAAAAGGGGAAACGAGAGAACTGCAAACCACCATCTCCGAACTGTCCCTGGAATCTCGCGACCTGCAGCAAGACATTCACGACTTGCAAACGGATCCGCGGGCCGTCGAACGAGTGGCCCGTGAAAAATTCGGATGGTGCCAGGATAATGAAAAAATCTATCATTTTGACCCTGCCCCGAAGACGACATCCTCAGCCCCAAGGCGTTGAGCTCCGACTGCCTCCTTCAGCTTTTTCCAACTGACAGCTTGTGCGCGGATCCACAAGAAACGAACGTGCAATTAGTGGAGTGTGAACGCGTGAATAACAGAATAGCAGAACCCGACAGCACTCTTGTATTACCTGTTTCAGAAAGATGCATTCGGACCATTCGCGCAGGCACTTTCCTGCAACTTACAGGTACTATTTATACCGCTCGCGACGCTGTCCACAGATACCTCGCTGCCGGCCACAAACCTCCGTGCAACCTCGAGGGGGCCTTCATCTATCACTGTGGACCTATCGCGGTGAAGCGCAAAGACACATGGGACATTACAGCCGCTGGGCCGACCACCTCCATGCGAGAGGAACAGTATATGCCTGCCCTGATCAAACAATATGGGATTAGGGGAATCATCGGTAAAGGCGGGATGGGAAAAGAAACCCTGGACGCTTGCCAAACGGTCGGATGCATCTATTGTCACGCGGTTGGCGGAGCCGCACAAGTGCTGGCTAACCACATAACCTCGGTCCAAAATGTCTATCTCGATAAGGAGTTCGGCCTTCCCGAGGCGGTATGGGAATTGAACGTCGCATCGCTGCCCGTCATTGTAACAATGGATAGCAACGGTGCAAACCTGCATCAAACGGTGGAAACACGTTCAGAAAAGGTTTTGAAAAGCCTGTTGAAACAACAGGCCTCACACACGTCTTCGCCGTACAGAGAGACTGGCTAGACAAAGAAAAACAAGTAATCTTGATACGGTGCACTATAAGACGCGGCACCTCCCCTCGTGCGATACTGAGAAACAAGGAATCTTTCGGCATGACTGAATCCCATCGCGTACTGTCCGGCATTCAACCCTCCGGAGACCTTCACCTGGGCAACTATTTCGGCATGATGAAACCGGCAATCGAGTTGCAGCAGGATTACGAATGCTTCTATTTTATCGCGGATTTCCATGCGCTGACTCAATTGCCAAAGCCCAGCGACCTTCGTCAACGCGTCTCAAACGTAGCACTTGATTTCCTGGCCTGCGGCCTTGACCCCGAACGCACCATTTTCTTCCGCCAGTCAGATGTACCGGAAGTCACCGAGTTGACCTGGATACTCAACTGCCTGACGCCGATCGGACTGCTCGAACGGTGTCACAGCTACAAGGACAAGCTGGCACGAGGACTGACGCCAAACCATGGTCTGTTCAGTTATCCGGTGCTCATGGCGGCAGATATATTGATCTACAACTCCACCCTGGTACCGGTGGGACGGGACCAGAAACAACACCTGGAAGTGGCCCGCGATTTGGCGCAAAGATTCAATCACCACTATGGCGACACACTGGTGGTCCCCGAAGCCCGAATTCGTGATGAAGTGGCGGTCGTACCCGGCACCGACGGACAAAAAATGTCGAAAAGTTACAACAATACAATTCCGCTTTTCGGCAATGAAAAAGCCATACGCAAGGCGTTCATGAAAATTGTAACCGACTCCACCCCCCTGGAAGCCCCGAAGGACCCCGAATCGTGCAATGTGTTTGCTCTGTACAGCCTGTTCGCATCGGAAGAAGAAATCGAAGAGCTGCGAAATAAATACGAAGCCGGCGGCATGGGCTACGGCACGGCAAAGCAAATGCTGTTCGAAAAGTACTGGGACTATTTCGAGCCTTTCCGTGAACGTCGCCAGCTGCTGCTTGCAGACCCCGACAGGCTCGAAGACATTCTTCAGAAAGGCGCGGAAAAAGCACGCCAAAAAGCACGAAACACGCTGGAAAAAGTAAAAGCAACGGTCGGGCTTACCGGCTAAACTGAACAGGACATCCGCCGAACATCACTATGGGTTGCATACTCGCCATCATTGCCATGCTTGCACCGCGCGTGCTAATGGCATTCATCTGGTTGCTGACAAACTGGTTCGGCCGGGCTTACGATACTGTTATCTGGCCGCTGCTCGGCTTCCTTTTTATGCCCTACACAACACTCGCGTATATGGGAGCCATGATAGCCAATAATCATGCCCTCCGAGGCGGATGGCTGATTCTCTTCATAATAGCCGTGATTATCGACGCGGGAAATTGGGGAGGATCGTACCGCGCCCGCAAATAAAAAAAAACTGCCGTCATGAGAAACGCTCCAAAAAGGACAACCGCCAGACCGTGCAACTGCCAACCGAATACATACACTTCGACAGCCGTGAGGCACGCAGCAACTACGTTGCGCATAGATTTCAACAATACCTGCAAACGTCCGTATTGGATGTAGGTTGCTTCGAGGCCCCCCTGCGAAAGAAGCTTGACGTGCACTACGTTGGCGTCGATATGGTCGGTGCACCTGATATCCAACTGAACCTTGAAGAGTGCATGCGATTGCCGTTCGAAGATAACGCCTTTCACTGCGTCATGTGTATTGATGTCCTCGAACACCTCGATCAACTTCATCGCATCTTTGCCGAATTGATCCGTGTCTCGTCTAGCTACGTCTTGGTGGCGCTCCCCAATTGCTGGTGTGATGCACGCCGCCCCATTGAACGAGGCAAGGGAGCGTTCGGACATTACGGGCTGCCGGCGGCCCAACCGAAAGACAGACATAAATGGTTCTTCAGTTTCTCTCAGGCACGAACGTTCCTCATGGACCAGGCACAAAAACACCGAGTGACCCCCGTGGAAATGTTCGCGACCGAAAAGCCAAGACCATGGCCGGTGAGGACTTTACGCAAGCTGCGGTATCCAGGCGAGCGCTACCACAACAGATATTCACAGACCGTGTGGAGCGTCCTGCAAACTTCTGATAACAATGCATAACGGAGGAACATGATGCCAATCTACGAATACCTCTGTACAACATGCAATCGCATATACAGTTTTATGGCCAAAAACATCGAGGAAACGAAGACAAAACAGCCCACCTGCCCGAAATGCGGGTCCGCAAACTTACGCAAACAGATCTCACGTTTCAGTGTCGGAACCGCACCCACGAACTCAGACGCAGATAAAACACCATCGGACTTAGCAGGCGACGAGCCCTTCGATGATCCCCGGGTCGAACGCGATATGATGAAACTGATGGACCAAGCCGAAAACATCGACGACAATGACCCAAAACAACTTGGACAGCTCATGCGCAAGATGAGCGAGATCACCGGCGAAACACTTGACCCGGAAATGGAAGAAGCCGTCCGTCGGCTGGAAAACGGCGAAGATCCGGAAAAAGTCGAGGAGGAAATGGGCGATATCTTCGGAGACGAGCAAGACACCACCGGCGGAGCAGCACCCCCAACCTACGATGATGGCCTGTACTCGCTCTGACATCCAATCGATTAATTGTCGTAACCCGAGAAACCGGTCTGGACAAGGTGCGACCATTAGTAATAAGGGCCGTCCTCTATCTCGCCCCTCGCTGCTGACGCGTTCCCGCCGGCGCGCAAGCGCAAGTACAGCGGGTCTCCAGGCCCGCCAGTGCGCCGGCATAGTGACGCGGGCCTAAACCATACTTTGTGTAAACCCTTGGAAACAGGACTCCGCCCCCCACCTTTTGATCCCAAGAACATCACCAACTCCACACCAGAGCCTGAAGCCCCCCAAAAAATCTCTACAGCAGGGCATTTTTCCCATATCCTGTGGTTGACTTCATAAGTTAATACAATATATAGTAGTTGAAGTGTGTGTTTCGAATACATACTTGCCGCAGGTAGAACCTGTACGGAAAGATGTCGCACAGACTTCAGTTAGTGGGGAGAATGAACGATGCCAAACCAATTGTCTCCAATTTTCGGATACCTGAAAAACCCGTCAATGGTAGATTACCCGGGCTATTTGGCGGCTGTGATGTTTACCACGGGCTGCAATTTCCGCTGTGGTTTCTGTCACAATGCCGGACTCATGGGATCACCCAAACAGGGATTGACATGGGACAAATTGGTCGATGCCTGCCGTTCGTTTAAGAAACAGTGGGTCAATGCCGTCGTCGTCACTGGCGGCGAACCGACCCTCTGGCACAAAGACCTGCCGCGGTTGTTCGAACTCTTCAGAGACTTTAATTTCGCGATAAAACTCGACACCAACGGGTCCAATCCCCAAGTACTCGAAACATTGCTGCCCGGCGTCGATTACGTTGCAATGGATGTTAAGTGCAGCCTGGAAAAATATCCGGAATTCGTCGGCTTTCAGTCCCCGGAAAACGTTGGCCATTCCGTCAACCTCATCAAAAACAGCTCCGTCGACCATGAATTCCGCACAACCATCATCGAAGGTTTCCACACCGACGAACAGATGAAACAAATTTGTCGGGTGATCAAGGGAGCCCGCCGGTATGCGCTACAACCGTTTCTGCCACGCGAAGACTTGCTCGATGAATCCCTGCGAACAGCCCCCCGAACATCGCCGGACAGACTTAAAGAACTGCAGAGCATGATGAACCACTGTGCCGAAGAAGTTATTGCACGCGGCAGTTGATCGGGATAGTCCAGATCGTACGCCGAAATGGACGGAAAAACAGAATGCGGACATGGTTGCGGCGCTGTTCCGGGGTAAAACAAAAACGGATCTTCTCGGTTTTCTGTAAAAGTGAAATGTTGAATGCTGAAGGGAGTTGCGTCACCAATCATCTGTACGACGACCCGCATCGATGTCAGAGTTCCGTCTTCAGACGGCAGTGGCAGCGAGTCTTCAGCGAGCGGGC